>JACCZZ010000248.1 GCA_013695715.1 Chitinophagales bacterium
CTGCTACTGCCTGCACAGCTTCATCCTGGCCTACTACACGTTCATGCAATTCGGTTTCAAGATGTAATAATTTCTCCTTGTCACTCTGCAGCATTCGCATCACCGGTATGCCGGTCCACTTAGAAACAATCTCGGCAATATCTTCGGCATCCACCTCTTCTTTTAACATGCGGCTTCCTTTATTTATTTCTTCCAGTTTTTTCTCAAAATCTTTAAGTTTTTGTTCCGCCTCCCGAATTTTTCCATATCTCAACTCAGCAACTTTTCCATAGTCCCCAATTCGTTCAGCTTGCTCTGCATGCAATTTATAATCTTCAATAGTCTGTTTGGTTTCCTGCACTTCGTCTGCAATGTCTTTCTCCGATTGCCATTTGGCTTTTAACTCGTTTCTCTCTTCTGTCAGATTTGCAATTTCTCTATTAAGATCCTCTAGCTTTTTGGTGTCGTTTTCCCGCTTAATCGCTTCTCTTTCAATTTCAAGCTGTCGTATTTTTCGTTCGATCTCATCTAATTCTTCAGGCACAGAATCCATCTGAAGCCTAAGCTTTGCCGCTGCTTCATCAATCAAGTCAATTGCCTTATCAGGAAGAAACCTGTCAGAAATGTAGCGATGGGATAGACTTACTGCGGAAATGATAGCTTCATCTTTAATTCTCACTTTATGGTGCGTTTCATACCGTTCTTTTAATCCACGTAAGATTGAGATCGCATCTTCTTCATTTGGTTCATCAATTATTACTTTTTGAAAGCGCCTTTCAAGCGCCTTATCTTTTTCAAAGAATTTCTGATACTCACTTAATGTGGTTGCGCCAATAGTTCTCAATTCGCCACGGGCTAATGCAGGCTTTAAAATGTTTGCTGCATCCATTGCTCCCTCTGTTGCTCCGGCACCCACAAGCGTATGAATTTCATCAATAAATAAGATGATCTGCCCATTGCTTTCAGTAACTTCTTTGATCACTGCTTTCAGCCGTTCTTCAAACTCCCCACGAAACTTTGCTCCAGCAAGCAAGGCGCCAGTATCGAGCGCATAAATAGTTTTTGTTTTTAGATTCTCGGGAATGTCACCGTTCACAATTCGGTGAGCTATGCCCTCTGCAATCGCTGTTTTACCTACACCAGGCTCACCTACAAGGATGGGGTTATTCTTGGTTCTACGAGAAAGAATATGCAGCACCCGCCGAATTTCTTCATCGCGTCCGATTACAGGATCTAATTTTCCTGATTGTGCCAGATCGTTTAGATTCTTTGCATATTTATTTAAGGCGTTGTAAGTAGACTCTGCAGATTGATCGGTTACTTTCCGGCCTTTTCGCAAATCAGCGATAGCAAGCTTTAAATCTTTCTCATTGATACCAGCATCCTTCAGCAGTTTAGATGTGTTGTCGTTCCCGGTTAACAAGGCCTGTAACAGATGCTCCACAGATACGAAATCATCTTTATATTCTTTCAAATAACCCTGTGCTTTAATCAATGCCTGATTTGAATCATTAGAAAGATACTGACTTGTTGCCCCGCTTACTTTAGGATAGACATTCAACTGTTCAGTAAGTTTTGTTTGCAGATGGTTTACGTTGGCCCCTAATTTTTTTAACAGGTAGTCAATCACGTTTTCATCTACAACCGTTAGCCCTTTAAGTAAATGGCCTGTCTCAATTGATTGGTTTTGATTTACAAGTGCAAGCTCCTGTGCTTTTTGAATTGCTTCCTGCGATTTTATGGTGAAGTTATTTAGGTTCATTTTTTTTGAGTTCAGCCTTGCTGCCCAAATACGTTGCCATACCAATTTAGGAGTGTTTAGTCGGAAATTTTGTCGTGCAAATCATTTGGGATGGACTCTTTGTCAAGATTTATCTTTGCAAAAACTAAACTAATTTCCTGAATACTTTAAAACATACCAGCATAATTAAGACAGAGGCGCTTCGCCTTGGATTCGATTACTGTGGTATTTCGAAAGCCGAACGGCTGGATGAGGATGCACGGCAATTAGAAAAATGGCTCAACAAGGGCTTACATGGTAAGATGAAGTACATGGAAAATTATTTTGATTTGCGTGTAGACCCGACTAAACTTGTGCCGGATGCAAAATCAGTAATATCATTGTTATATAATTATTACAATGATGATACCTCATTAGATAAGATAGAACCAAAAATTTCTAAGTATGCTTTTGGAAAAGATTATCACATCATTATAAAAGAAAAACTTTTTCGGTTATTAGAGTTCATTCAAGACGAAATTGGTGAAGTGCAGGGAAGAGTATTTGTTGATTC
>JACCZZ010000255.1 GCA_013695715.1 Chitinophagales bacterium
TGAATATTCTACTTCTGGGCAGTGGAGGCCGTGAACATGCGCTGGCTTATAAAATTTCTCAGAGCCCCCACTGCACAAAGCTTTTCATTGCTCCCGGCAATCCGGGAACTGAAAAGCATGGAGAAAACGTGCCCATTGTCATTTCAGATTTCAATGCCATAGAAAAATTTGTTCTTCACAATAGCATTGACATGATTGTGGTCGGCCCGGAGGAACTGTTGGTAAAAGGCATTTATGATTTTTTTGAAAACAGTGACCAGGTGCCCTCTATTTCTATTATTGGTCCATCTGCTGCCGGAGCGATGCTTGAGGGCAGCAAGCAGTTTGCAAAAGATTTTATGAAGCGTTACAGCATTCCATCCGCCTCGTTTGCATTTTTTACTTTGGAAACAATTGACGAGGCACATTCATATCTTGAAAAACATACGGTTCCTGTTGTGCTGAAAGCAAATGGCCTGACGGCTGGTAAAGGTGTGGTGATCTGCGAAACAGTTGAAGCGGCGCATCTTGAATTAGAGGAGATGCTGAAAGGAAAGTTCGGCAGTGCCAGCACCAAAGTGGTGATTGAAGAATATTTGAAAGGAATAGAGATGAGCGTCTTTGTGGTTACTGATGGCTATGATTACCGGTTGCTACCTACAGCAAAGGATTATAAACGAATTGGTGAAGGCGATACCGGAGCGAATACCGGAGGTATGGGAGCCATCTCTCCGGTTCCTTTTGCAGATGAAACACTCATGAAAAAAATTGAGCAGCAAATTATACAGCCTACCATAGCAGGTCTGCAAAAAGAGCAAATAACATATAAAGGATTTTTATATTTTGGATTAATGATAGTGAATCAG
The DNA here is from genome assembly GCA_013695715.1 of Chitinophagales bacterium. Taxonomy (GTDB): domain Bacteria; phylum Bacteroidota; class Bacteroidia; order Chitinophagales; family UBA10324; genus JACCZZ01. The sequence continues at coordinate 846 of JACCZZ010000255.1, forward strand.
GAGCCTTATCTTATTGAATACAATTGCCGCATGGGTGATCCTGAAACAGAAGTGGTCATTCCGCGCCTTCAGAATGACATTGTTGATCTTTTTCTTGGAATCGCGAATGGCGGCCTTTTGAATAAAGAATTGCGGGTGCTGCCATATTCTGCAGCTACAGTGGTGCTTGCCTCTGGCGGTTATCCTGGTGAATTTGAAAAAGGGAAAGTTGTTAAAAACCTTACGAAAACAAGTGAATGCCTCGTCTTTCATGCAGGAACCCGAAAGCGTATAAATGGAGATATTGAGTCAAATGGAGGGCGTGTTTTGGCCATCACTGCTTTTGGCAGAAAACTTTCCGATGCCCTCAAAATCGCAAACCGCAACGCGGAGATGATTTCATTTGAAGGGAAATACTTCAGGAAGGATATCGGTAGAGATGTAATGTGACTAAAATATTCATGTATACTTCAATATAATATTACGATTGTCATTATATTAACATATATAGTTAGTTCAATCCATTGTTTCCATACAATCAGCTCTTCCTAAAGGCGTCTATCTCTTCAAAGTAATCTTTTCAGATCTGGTTGTTAAAACCGGCAATTGGTTATACAGTAGCTGTAATTACTAACAACAACTGACCTACTGTTCCAGTTAAGGACAGTGGGTTAGTTGCTAAAGATGTTGTTTACGGGATCACTAAATTTCATTACTAATTACTCTGAACATCTCCCTTTAGGCATTTAACCTCTGGTATCTACCATTTAGTGAATTTCATGCTATGAATCGCAGATAAAATTCAATCTTTGCAATGGTGCTGAACTATGCGATTCTGTTTTTTTGTGCGTAAATGCCGAGTAATATGTTTTCTGTATCTATTACAGATATACTCTCTTCCATGCTTTAGCCAGTCTTCAATTTACCGGCAGTATGAGCTCAGTTCTATCTATCAGCCTATTACCGCCAATAAGATCACACAGGATCCTTATGGCAGGCTATGGATCGGCACAACTAAGGGCTTATTTGGCTTTGATGGCTCTGAATTTACCTTGCGAAATTTTCGGAATGGCTCATCGCTGAACGTTACAGCAGTTTTTTGCGACAGCAATTATGCCTGGATCGGTTTCGAAGATGGAAAGATCGCCCGCATGTCCTTAAGGAACTGGACTAATGAAATTGCTACCGTGATGACCCTTGATGCCACGGTTACACGAATTGTGGTTGATCAAGCGCAACAAACATGGATTTCAACGTATGGCAAAGGACTTTTTGTAAAAAATAAAGATGGCCTAATCAATATCAGCCAGGCAGAGGGATTACCCTCAGATGAAATTTATACCATGGCGCTTGGTAAAGATGGGGTCGTATGGCTTGGGACAGATGCTGGTCTTACCCGTTGCATCATGCAGCGTGGAAGGCCGCTCTTAAGAACCTTCACCGTAAGTGATGGCCTGTCAGATGAAATAGTAAGATCATTAACTATTGATGATCAGGGGAAAATTTGGATTGGAACAGAGGATCAGGGCTTGTGTCAGTTCGACCCCGTTAGCAACCAATTTACCATTCCACCGTTTAGCCGGAATTGGACCCATGGGGCTGTTACTGCGCTCGCCATTCAGAACACCAGCAGGCTCATGATCGGCACATTTGGCAATGGCCTCCTCAGCATCTCTCTTAAGGACAACTTCCATCCTAATATATATGATGCTTCCAATGGCTATGATAATGTGAAAGTATCAGACATCCTTGAAGATGCGGAGGGCAACTTTTGGGTTGTTTCTTCTTCGCGTGGACTCGATCAGTTTCCGGCTCTATTTGAATGGATGACCTTAAACGGTCAGCAAATAAAGGGCTCCGTGGAGG
>JACCZZ010000262.1 GCA_013695715.1 Chitinophagales bacterium
TGGGAAAGGAGATACCAGCTTCTTACTCCTGAAAGAACAGGTTCTAACATCAGGTACTACAACGATGACGATGTAAGAAGATTATTGAATGCTGTGGTGCTGCTGGAACATGGGACAAAGATTTCTAAGATCAGCAAGCTGAATGAAGATGAAGTCTCCAAAACAGTCATTGAGATCTTTAATGATTCTAAGATTATTGCGGCAGTATTTGAAGCTACTATCGGATCGCTCATTAAAGCCGGGCTGGCATACGATGAGCCACAATTTGATAGAGTGATTGAATCATCGTTCCGAAAAATTGGCATTCAGGATACATTCATAAAGATCATCTATCCTTTTCTTAAAAGAGTAGGCCTGCTTTGGGGGGTTAACCAAATGTGTGTTGGACAGGAGCATTTTCTTTCTAACATTATTATGAAAAAACTTTTCTCAGCCATTGATGCGCTGAGGGTAAGGCCAAAAGGACCAGATAGGTACCTTCTGTTTCTTCATGATGAAGAGGATCATGAAATAGGATTGTTATTCGCACATTATCTGGCGCGTGTCGCAGGTAAAAAAGGAATATACCTTGGAGCACATGTTCCATTTAATGATGTTAAGCAGGTTATTGCTGATTTTGCACCTACGCATTTATTCACTCTTTTTATCACCACCCGTCCTCATTCATTTTTCCAAAAATATTTGAAGCAGCTTACTTCTGTCGCATCTCAATGTTCAATTCTTATAAGCGGCAATTCATCCTTAATTAAAAATGTGAAGCTGCCTACTAATATCAAATGGCTGAATTCTATTGAGGAATTTAATGAGTTGTTGAGTAATAAGAAAAATAATTTGGTAAAATGAGGCGAAGCGGGAAGAGAGTGATTGTAATCGGAGGTGGTTTTTCTGGAATGTCTGCTGCAGCCTCCTTGGCCCATCAAGGTTTTGACGTAGAGGTTCATGAAAAGAATACTCAAATTGGTGGACGTGCCAGAGTTTTAATAGAGAATGGATTCACATTCGATATGGGTCCAAGTTGGTACTGGATGCCTGAAATAGCAGAAAATTTTTTTAATGTATTCGCGAAATCATCGCTTGATTTTTTCTGATAGAAACTTTTTTAGAATACATTTTTAATAGCGCGAATTATTCCTGTTTCACAAACTTGAGCACCTCACTTAAACCATTTTTATTTGTGATTTGAAGAGTGTAAAATCCATTAGCTAGAGCAGCAGTGTTAATTTGTGCTTGCCGGTTTTGTTCGAATTCTCCAAGAAGTGTTGTTGGAAGCTCAATCATCTTACCCTGAAGATCATACACGGAAATTGTGATTTCACCTTCGAGTGATGTCATTCTTATTGTGAGTTCGTTTTGAACAGGATTAGGGTATAGGGAAATTGAAATGTTTGATATTGATTGAATGGCTGTGAATGTATCTGCTGCTAATTTTACTATCCAGTAATCTACATCTCCATGATTTACTGAAACATCGCCGTCTATAGAGGCAGACCATCCTGCAATAACAAAACCTCCGTCAACAGTTTGTTGAATTGAATTTGAGTTATCTTCCTCACTTCCTCCTAAAGGTTTTTGCCATTGTAAATTTCCATTAGTATCAAGTTTAATAATCCAGCAATCACCATTATCATAATTTCCCAAAACATCTCCATTTTTTGAAGCGGTTCCTCCTGCAACTATATAACCGCCTTCAATGGTTTGCATAACTGAATTTGCCATATCATCACTGCTTCCTCCAAAAGATTTCTGCCATTGTAAATTTCCGTCAGTATCCAACCTTATAATCCAGGCATCATCTTTTCCATGATTTCCTGAAACATCGCCATCATTGGATTTAGACCTTCCCGCAACAATATAACCCCCATCTGAAGTCTGTCGAACTGAATTTGCTTTATCTTCCTTACTTCCTCCAAAAGATTTCTGCCAGACCAAATTTCCCGCAGTATCCAATTTTATGACCCAATAATCTCCGCCACCGTGATTTCCTGAAACATTACCATTAAAGGAATAGGATATGCCCGCTACAATATATCCATTATCGATAGTTTGTTGAATTGAGAACGCTACATCATCACCCTCGCCTCCAAAAGTTTTTTGCCAAACTAAATTTCCGGAAG
>JACCZZ010000296.1 GCA_013695715.1 Chitinophagales bacterium
GTGGATGCCACTTTTTTAACTACAGATTACTTGCAGAACAGCTATTACATTACTGCCGACAATTCCTTGGCTAAGATTGATTCTGCAGGAACCCTGCTTTTCACCTATAATCAAAATCAATACGGCAGGCTACAATTCATTGATGCAACCAACCCCTTAAAAATACTCCTTTCTTACCCTGATTACGGTACGGTAATAATAGTTGATAACACCTTGTCTGAAATTGGAAAGATATCACTCCGTCAAAATGGTATTCTGAGCTATAGCGCTGTATGCTTTTCACCAGTAGATAATAATATATGGATTTTTGATGAACAGGATTTCAAGTTAAAAAAATATGACAGGAATAACAATACCGTTATAGAAAGCAGCGATATGTTTTCTTTGATCGGGAAGGCCATTCATCCGGTATGTATGCAGGAGGATAATCAATATCTTTATCTTACTGATCCCATGGAAGGCATTGTAGTATTTGATATTTATGGAACTTACTATCAAACCCTGCCCTTCAGAGGTATTCGAAAATTCCAGGTAAAAAATGATCAGCTTTTTTACCAGCATGAAAATGCATTACGCTCTTATCATCTTAAAACTCTGGAAGAAAAAGACATTCAATTGCCGGATTCGACTGATATAATTGATGTACGAATAGAAAAAAACAGATTATATCTGCTTACTAAAAGCCGCCTTGATATTTATAAATATTAATAATAAGCGCTCCAATATATGATCCTCTCGCTTTCAGCCTTTATTTAAGCAAAGTAATCTTCAATTATAGTTTCTTCAGTAACTTAATGGATATTACTCGACGAAAATTGGCGCAAGCATTTTTGTATTATCATTACACTGCCGTGTAAATCTACTAGGGTCATCCGCATCTATTAAAAACCAATCAGACAGTGCTAAATGGAATGAGGATAGTAACTGCAAGGGAATAGGATATTTGTGGAATACCAATATTCTTAACTCCATTTAATGACTTATTCAGTGTTCATAAACATAATCTCTATAAACATACCTTAAACATACCTTATAATTTCATTTAAACTACAAAACTGAACATAGATGAAACAAATATTTACGATTTTATTTCTTGGATCTTTTGCATACTCCACCCCGTCTTTTTGCCAATGTACTTTGCCCAAACCGCAAAATGTTAATGTTCCCACGTACTCCAGTTGCGATGCCACCGTCACCTGGGATGAAGTTCCAGGCGCAGCTTATTACCAGGTGAAATCAAAGCCCTATGGTGCTAATTCTCAATGGACTGTTGTACCTGAACATCTTACCTCGCTCTCTTATAAATTTACCGGCCTTATGCCAAACACATTTTATGTTTTTGCTGTGGCCAGCTATTGTGCTAACGGAACTACAATTGGCTTCAAGCAAGTCCGCAAACTGATACCGGCTTGTTCAGTACCACTCGACTTGCAGGTAAAAAGCGTTATGGGTGCAGGTGCAACCGTATATTGGACACCGCAATGCGGGGCTACAACATTCAACCTACGCTATAAGCTTTATAATAGCCCCAACTGGACTATAGTGTATGGAATTACTACCCCCGCATATACAATTAATGGCCTTGCACCCCTGAGTGATTACAGCATCGGAATACAATCGGTTTGTGGTAGTGACTTATCATGGTGGAGTACCAGCACAATCTTTACTACCACAAATACAGCTGCTTCAGTGATAACAAAACCTAACTTTTTATTAATTGTACTTGATGATGCCCGTTACGATACCTATCAGCCTACTGGCGGCCCTGCCTGGTTTCAATCACCTTCTATCAACCGAATTGCCAACGAGGGAGCAGATTTTACTTACGCCTTTCCCACTACTTCTCAGTGTGCTCCCAGCAGAGTATCCATTTATACGGGTTTATATGCGCATCATCATGGGGCTCTTAACAACTTGACTAAAATGAAAGACAATCTTCCGCTTGTTCAACAAATTCTAAGAGATAACGGCTATTATACAGGCTTTGTTGGAAAATATGGCCAATATCAAGGAGAGCCGGAGGGATTTGATTGGTGGGCAGTGACGGAGGGAAATGTCTATATTGATGCTCTTTATACCATCAATGGTGGACCTGATACTATAATACCGGGCCATATAACAGATATATATGAAAATCTTGCGCTCGAATTTTTGAATACTGTTCCTGAAGGCAAGCCTTTTGTGCTATTTTATTTTACCCGAGTGCCACATGCGCCAACAATTCCCCGGGAAGAGGATATGAATCTATATGCTGATGAAATTATGCCGCTGCCCGATAATTTTTATAAATACACTAAGGACTACCCCTCTTATTTTTATAATCTACACAACTGGGGCTATAATGAGGCATTAACTGATTCATTGCGGCTTATAGAATTCCAGAGCCTTGCAGGTGCTGAAGAGAATGTTACAGCTTTTTTTTCGGGTATGGAAGCAAAGGGTATACTTGACAGCACCATGATTATTTTTACCTCAGATAATGGATTTCTAAAAGGTGAGCATAAGCTTAATGGTAAACAGATAGCCCAGGAAGAGTCAATTCGCGTTCCCTTATTTATCAGATTCCCTGCATGGTTTCCTGCAGGAAGTACTTATGTTGACAAGATGGCCGCTAATATTGATATAGCGCCCACCATGCTCGAAGCTGCAGGCA
>JACCZZ010000303.1 GCA_013695715.1 Chitinophagales bacterium
TCACATATCCTCCCTCAGATGTTTGATGAATAGATTTTAATTTATCATAGGCACTGCCACCGAAAGTAGCATCCCATTGTTTTGTTCCATTTCCAGTGATTTTAACGATCCAAAAATCATATTCTCCACGACTGGGCTGGCTTTTATCGCCACTGACTCCGGAAAGAGAGTAACCTCCAAGTATATATCCGCCCTCTTTAGTCTGCTCAAGGGCATAAAGGTATTCATGCTCGGCTCCTCCAAACCTCGCATCCCATAGCTTTAAGCCGTTTGCATCAGTTTTTACAATCCAATAATCATTAATTCCCTGACTGGGTTGTGTTTTATCTCCACTTATTCCTGATCTGGACCAACCGCCCAGAATGTAGCCGCCATCAGCTGTTTGGTGAACCGCATTAAGCTCATCAATATCTGACCCTCCAAAACCTCTATCCCATTGTTTCATTCCATTTGCATCTGCTTTTACCATCCAATAATCATTTTCACCATGATTGATTTGGGTTTTATCTCCACTAATTCCTGAATTGGAAGTTCCTGCCATAATATACCCTCCATCAGCAGTTTGCTCTAATGCTCTGAGCTCATCATCGCCTGAACCTCCATAGTTAGCATCCCATTGCTGATTACCACTTGCATTTATTTTCACAATCCAATAATCACTGGAACCAATATTAGGCTTGGTTTTCTCACCACTAATTCCCGATTCAGACCAACCACCCAGTATATAGCCACCATCATTTGTCTGTTGCACCGAATACATCTGTTCTTCTTTGTCGCCACCAAATCGCTTATCCCATTGCTTATTGCCTGCAGCATCTGTCTTCACAATCCAATAGTCACTTAATCCCTCACTAGGTTGTGTCTTATCTCCGTCCTGAGGTGAGTCAGAATCTCCTCCCAGAATAAAACCATTATCATTAGTCTGCTGCACTGAATACAGTGCATCACCTCCACTCCCTCCAAATCGGACATCCCATTGTTTAAATGGCTCCACTTGACAATAAGAGGAGACGTTGACTAATATCAACACAACTACATAAAATATGATTGTGAATGCCTGGAATAAAGATTTACTAGAAGGTAACATGAGAGCCATAGCGGATGGAAGTTCAGATTGAAGGATGCGAATTTAAATGATTATATGTAACCGCCACTCTAAAAGCTACTATTCTTTCTGTATTACTCCAGGATTTTATTAAATTATTATTCGAGTATGCAGCGATGTTGGATATTATGACCTCTATTTTAAAATGCTTTATTATTAGATTCGCCACGCTATGAGGGTACTCAGATCTATTTTGCTTTTTGTCATAACTCTTCTGCTTATCTTTTTGCTAAATAGAAAAACAGGAGATATTCCTCCTCTTGGTAAGTTACTCTCACCCTTCAGTGGATTTTGGCAGAATAATGAAGACCATAATATAGATTCAGAACAATTAAATATTCCAGGATTAAAAGCAAAAGTTATAGTGAGGCTGGATGATAACCTGGTACCTCACATCTTTGCCAACAATAACCATGACCTTTATTTTATTCAAGGATATATTCATGCAAAATACCGATTGTGGCAAATGGAATTTCAAACTTATGCTGCGGCTGGAAGGATATCTGAGATTATTGGTGAAAAAGCAGTAGACTATGACCGTCAACAAAGAAGGTTTGGGATGGTTTATGGAGCAGAAAATACTTTGAAAGCCATGTTAGCTGATAGCTTAAGTGCAGAAGCAGTTAATGCTTATACTGAAGGGGTTAATGTATGGATAGAAGCATTAGCTGAGAAAGATTTTCCAATTGAGTATAAGCTATTGGACTATAAACCAGAGCCGTGGACACCGTTAAAGTGCGCCTTACTTTTAAAATATATGACCTATGATCTTGCCGGGTTCAGTAATGATTTTTTCTTAACTAACATCTTAAAAACCTATGGCCAGCCTGCTATCGACTCTTTGTTTCCCAGTACTCCGTTAAATAATAATCCCATTATTCCCTCAGGTACATCTTGGGGTTTTTTACCGTTACCGCTTCCCGTAGCACCGAAAAACTCTATTGTTAATGTTCCTGATATCCCATACAATCATCCACCGAATCCGGATAATGGCAGCAATAACTGGGCAGTGAGTGGAAGAAAAACTGCTTCAGGGTCAGCAATACTTTGTGGCGATCCCCACCTGGGTTTAAATTTACCATCATTATGGTTCCAGATACAACTGGTAAGTCCGGATTGTAATGTTACAGGTGTTTCGTTGCCCGGAACTCCTAGTGTTATTATTGGATTTAACGAGCATATAGCATGGAGTGAGACAAATGTTGATGCCGATGTGCTTGACTGGTACAGTATCAAATTTAAAGATTCATCGCGTAACGAGTATTATCATGATAATCAATGGAAAACCACAATAAAAAAAATTGATACAATCAAGATTAGAGGGGGTTCGGCCGAAATAGACACGATCATTTTTACTGAACAAGGTCCTATTGTGGGAACAATGGATCGTAAACCTTTACGTGAATTTATTCCTACAGGATATGCTATGAAATGGCTGGGGCATGAACCTACGCAGGAATTAAGAGCTTTTTTGGAATTAAATCGTGCGAAAAATTATTCTGAGTTTGTAAATGCCCTTAAATATTTTCAATGTCCTGCTCAAAATTTCGTTTATGCTGATGTAGATAATAATATTGCAATCTGGGTTAATGGAAAATTTCCCCTGAAATGGAAGAATCAAGGAAAATTTTTGCTTGATGGAACAGATCCTGCAAATGAGTGGCAGGGATGGATTCCTCATAACCAGAATCCTCATGTTATAAATCCCGCAAGAGGGTTTGTTAGCTCTGCTAATCAATCTCCTGCTGATTCAACATACCCTTATTATTTAAACTGGGAATTTGAGACTTTCACCCGTGGTTATCGCATTAATGAGCGGCTGGAAGAAATGAATTCTATTAATAGAGATAGTATGCGATTGCTTCAAGGAGATGTGAAGAATATTATCGCAGAGAACGTTTTGCCTGTCTTAATGGAAAATCTTAATATTTCAACAAGGCCTTCTGAGGAACAGCAAATTATTGAGGCACTCCGTAGCTGGAATTTTTTAGCAGTCTCCGAAAGTATTGAACAGACTTTTTTCGATTTATGGTGGAGGGAAATACAAGCTTTGATATGGGATGATGAATTTGGTAGCAAGAATATGCGCTATCCGGATACGGAGGTCTCAATGAACACAGTTATGAAAAATGTAAATCGAAAATGGATAGACAATACTACTACTGATGAAATTGAATCTCTGCAGGATATCATAAATCAATCTTTCTATTTAACTATGGATTCTTTAAATAAAAGCTATGGGAGTGATTGGAAGCAATGGAAATGGTACCAGACGAAGGCTACCCGTATAAACCACCTGCTCCGTATTCCTACATTCAGCCATTCGGATGTAAAAACCGGAGGAGGCCGACTGATGGTAAATGCAACTGCTTCTGATCATGGTCCTTCGTGGCGTATGATTGTAGAATTGAATGATGAACCTCTTGGCTATGGAATCTATCCAGGAGGGCAGTCTGGCAATCCTGGCTCTTACTATTACGATAATATGTTAGATAGTTGGGCCATGGGTTTGCAAAAGGAACTAGTAGTGCTGCACTCACCTTCAGAACCCAATAATCACATTGTTGCTTCAATTACATTCAATCAATGATTCTGCTCCTGTTTATTTTACTTGCAATCTGTACATTTATTTGGCAACTGTTTTTACCTTGGTGGAGCATATGTTTAGTCACAATCCCGCTTGCGTTTATTTTTGGAAGAAACTTTCGCCACGTGGTGTTATCAGCGATTTTTAGTTGCGGAATAGTTTGGTTTATCCTTGCTCTTTGTCTTAACGAGGTGAATGGAAGCCTGATGACATCAAGGATTGCTGTACTATTTTCTGCCCCATCGAACTTATGGCTCTTTATCGGTTGTTTTGTTATTGCTGGGCTAACTGGTGGGATTAGTGCTGCTGCTGGCTTCTCATTGAGGCGTCTTTATGGAAGTAATAAACCTAAAGTGGCTTTTAAAAATTAAACAGCTATCTACCCATGTGCACCATCAATACAGATATGTCACTTGGTGAAACCCCACTTATCCGGCTTGCCTGACCAATGGTTTGAGGTTTAATTCGAGTTAGTTTTTGGCGAGCTTCCATAGATAAGGATTTAATGGAAGAATAATCGAAATGTTGAATAATAGGCGTTTCTTCTAAGCGGCTCATTTTTTCTACTTGTAAGTTTTCTTTTGCGATATAGCCTTCATATTTCATCATTATCTCAGCTTGTTCAATAATTTCCGCATCATACTTAGAAATGATAGCATTTGCTTTTTCAAGTGAAATACCCATAGAATGGATATCCGCCTGGGGCCGCGACAAAATTGAAAAGAGGGATGACCGCTCATCAATTTCAGAGGTACTTTTCTGAAGAAGATAGAAATTTACATCTTCAGGTTCAATTTTCTGTTTTTTGAAAGCACTTACAATTTCTTGGGTGGCCTCGGCTTTTTGTTTCACGCGAAACATTCTTTCCTCACCTGCTAACCCTAGTGAATACCCTTTAGGAGTTAAACGCACGTCTGCATTATCCTGGCGAAGAAGAATTCGATATTCAGCCCGTGATGTAAACATCCGATAAGGCTCATCGGTACCTTTATTAATGAGATCATCAATCAAGACCCCTATGTAAGCTTCTGACCTTTTTAAAATAAAAGGATCTTCTTTATTTATTTTTAAGTGAGCATTAATACCTGCAATTAGACCCTGGCATGCCGCTTCTTCGTATCCGGTAGTGCCATTAATTTGACCAGCAAAAAAAAGATTTTCTACCTGCTGAGTTTCAAGTGAGAGACTTAATTGATGAGGTGGAAAATAATCATATTCAATAGCATATCCCGGACGAAACATTTTTACATTATGAAAACCCTGAATTTGAGTAAGAGCTTTAAACTGAATATTTTCGGGTAAAGAAGTTGAAAATCCATTTAAATAAACTTCAACTGTATTCCATCCCTCAGGTTCTACAAAAAGCTGATGCCTCTCTTTATCAGCAAAACGATTGATTTTGTCTTCTATAGAGGGACAATACCTGGGTCCAATGCCTTTTATTCTTCCGCTAAACATTGGAGATTGATCAAAGCCGGATTTTAAAATATCATGCACCCTACTATCAGTATGGGTAATATAACATGATTTTTGATTCGAAAGCGTGGGAGTTTGGGTATAAGAAAACTTTCCAGGATTTTCATCTCCAAATTGTTCTTCCATTTGAGAATAATCCAGTGAACGCCCGTCAAGGCGTGGAGGTGTGCCTGTTTTCATTCTTCCGCTTTCAAAACCCAAATTCAATAATTGTTCAGTTAATCCGGTGGAAGATTTTTCTGCAACACGTCCTCCACCAAATTGTTTTTCTCCTATGTGGATGATTCCATTTAAGAAAGTACCATTGGTAAGAACGACAGATTTAGCGGTAATCTCCTGACCTATTCCTGTTATTACTCCAGTTACCTTTTTCTTATTTTTGGAAATCAACAGCGCCTTTACCATATCCTGGTAAAAATCAATATTCGGAATTGATTCCAAAGTTTGCCGCCATTCTTGCGCGAACAGCATTCTGTCATTCTGTGTTCGTGGACTCCACATAGCAGGGCCCTTCGAACGGTTCAGCATTCTAAACTGTATCGCTGTTTTATCTGAAACAATTCCTGAATAACCTCCTAAAGCATCAATTTCCCGCACAATCTGACCTTTAGCTACTCCCCCCATCGCAGGATTACAGCTCATTTGAGCAATGGTTTGCAAATTCATAGTGATAAGCAAAACACGAGATCCGAGTTTAGCGGCAGCAGCAGCGGCTTCACATCCGGCGTGGCCTGCACCAACAACTATAACGTCATAGGAAGGAAACAATAGCTTGGAATTAGAAGACAAAGATATAAGCTTATAAGAATAGGAGTTTAAATAGGAAGCCACAGTTTCACGTGAAACTTCTACATACTAAAATATACTTTTAGATAACGGTTTTCTTTACGTCTCATTTCAGCTTTTGATTTAGTGGTTTGATCTGAATACCCGAAGCAATGAAGAAGACCATGGACAAGGACTCGAAGTAATTCTTGTAATTCTGGCACTTTAAATTTAAGTGCATTTTCTCTCACCCTGTCAATACTGACATAGATCTCCCCCGTAATTTCCTTGCTTGTGGAATAATCGAAAGTGATGACATCAGTGTAAGTGTTGTGTTGAAGAAATTTCTTATTTAGATGAAGGACATAATCGTCATCGCAAAAAATATAGGAAATATCCTTCACCACTTTTTGTTCCTGATAAGCTACAAGTAATATCCAATTTACAAGAGTTTTCCTGGTTGGAATTGGGAATTTGGCAGTTTGGAAAATAAAGCTAACAGCCACGCCACTATGAATTCATAAAAAACGAGACTAAAGCAATCCGCCCGCCCGCGAGGAATTCGAGGCGAT
>JACCZZ010000313.1 GCA_013695715.1 Chitinophagales bacterium
CCGCACCATTGCCAACACCAGCAAGATCTGATTGGTAGAGCAGCCTATCATATACTCGAGCTAGAGGCTTTTCATGTTTTTCAGATTTCTTGAAATAATTACATGAATTAAGAAAAGTAATAAAGACAACAATGAACCAGGGAAAAAGAAATTTCATAACCGGCAGAAGCAGAATGGAGCAGAAAAATTACTCCTACGTTATTACCTTAAATGATAAAACTGTTTTCAGACCACGATAGTATCTGCAGTTATCTTTTTACAATACTTTGAAAAACCTGTTCATTGATTGAGACGGGATATTTCTGGCGCAACTCGGCAATCCAATTCTTTTCAAGCGATTCCTGGTAATCGGCCACCACATAGCCCTTCACTTCTTTCAGAGGCTTTGGAGCCGGGGGCAAAATCTGCTCTACACGCAATATCCTAATGCCGGAATCGGTTTTTACTGTATAGGTTTTGCCTGCTTCCCAACCAAGCTGCTCTATCTCCGAAGTTTTTCCTTTTTCAAATTCCTCAGTTGAAATTTGTAAGTTGTCTTTAACTTTCTTATTTACTTTGCTTAGTATACCTTCATTGCTCATACCCTTTGTTAAATATTTATTTAACTGATCTGCTGCAGACTGGTTCTTAGCAGTAAAGGTAGTGACCTTCGCACGTTCCTGACCCATGTAATTCTCCCTACTTTCATCATAAAAAGCTTTTAAGCCCACAGTATCTTCAACAGCTTTCGTCCAAACTTTACTGCTGGCAAGGTCAAATAGAAGAATGCCATTCATATATTCTTCCATTAGGTCTCTGAAAGCAGGATATTTTGCTTCAAGGCGGGCATCTTCAAATCCAGTAATCGCGGTAGTCACATATTGCTCATAAAGTTTATTGTAAACATTTTCAATGCTTCCCATATTCATGAATTTACGCTGATTTTTTTCAATAAAATCAGCAAAATCCTTTTGGAGAAATGGTTTCATCTCTGTTATATATTTATTATCAGCCAATACGAACAGTGGTGAGGTTAGGTTCTTTGCAGTTGAATCATTCCAATTTCCTTTCAATATTGATGAATCCACTATTCTGCGAAGCTGCTCTTTTGCTCCTGCCATTTCAGTGAATTTATATTCTTTTTGAAGTTTTTGAACGAACGCTTGTTTTGCATATTCCGACCATGTTCCACTTTCTATTTTTTTTCTTATGTCATCTCTCATCTGCTGATAACCTACCATCGGTTTTTTCTCGATTAACTTTATAATATGCCATCCAAATCTTGTTTTTACTGGCATGGAAATATCTCCTTGATTTTTCAAAGCAAAGGCAACCTCCTCGAATTCAGGCACCATCTGTCCAGTGCTGAAAGCTGATAATTTTCCACCATTTGCAGACGATGTTTTATCCTGAGAGTATTGCTTTACAAGATCTTCCCAATTACCACCATTTTTTACCTGGTTATAAATGGAATCTATTTTTTGTCTTGCCTTTTCTTTATCTTCTTCTGTAGCATTATCGGGTACTTTAATAAATAGATGTGCGGCAGTAACTGTACCACGTGAAGGCCGGGTTTCTATCAATTTTATGAGATGGTAGCCAAAACGTGTTCGTACAGGGTTGCTAATATTTCCTTGTTTTAGGCTGTAGGCCGCCGATTCAAAGGGGTAAATTACCTGCATAGCAGTTATCCAGCCAAGATCACCTTTATTGTCTTTTGCTGTGGGGTCATTGGAAGAATCAGCAGCAAGGGTATTAAAATCTTTCTTTTTGTCAACAATCATTTTACGCCAATTCCGTATCTTGTTCAATGCTTTCATTGTATCGGCAGGTGAAGCATTCTGATCAACTTTAACAAGAATATGCTGCACATGAAGATCAGTTTGCATCCGGTTATACGCCTGATGAATAATAGCGCTATCATACATATAGGATCCCGTCAGCTTACTTCTGTATGTCTTAAATTCATTCAATACCGCTGATGTAGTATCTAGTTTCATGTCACGTGCTTCCTTCACTTTAAGCCGAAAATTGACATATAGGTCCAGATAATCCCGTAAGGATTTTTCAGTGAAATCTGCTTCACCACTTACATTGGTTTTTTGATATACTTTCACAAATTCATCTTTAGAAACTTTTTCATTTCCTATGGTGAAGAGGGAAGAATTGTCTGGAGCCTGAGCCTTAATGATGTAAGGAAGGATGGCAAGTAAAAAAACGGTTAAGTATCGTTTCATGGAAATTGACTGCTATAGTTTGGTTTTTTTGAAGCAGGCAAAGATATTTATTTTTAAATAACAGTGTAACATCTCATGTGCAACACCCTCTCTTTTGAACGTCTTTATTGTTTCGACGAAACGGGGTTTTATAAGCTGTTATAAAAGTAAATTAGTGTACTTAAAATAAATTAAAGAGAAAGCGGCAGCAGTGTTTCCAATATTTTCTGTGACTTACCTTCGGCAATATGCAGTCCAATAAATTTATTAAAGACCTGCCTGTTACCGGCTTTGCTAATGAAGGTAAAAGCATTGCACATGCTGAAGGAAAGGTTGTTTTTGTTAAAGGAGCGGTGCCAGGAGATGTTGTGAACGTGAGGGTGCTCCGGAATAAACGCGATTATATAGAGGCAGAAGTAATGGAGATTGTTCAGCCATCGAAGGACAGACAGCAACCATTCTGCCCGCACTTTGGCCCCTGCGGCGGTTGTCAGTGGCAGCATATGAAGTATACAGCTCAGCTTGCATATAAGGACTCTGCTGCATCTGAAACTCTTGAGAGACTTGGAAAATTGTCCATAAAGCAGAAGCTTCCAATAGTTGGATCCGATCAGGATCGTTATTATCGAAATAAACTAGAGTTTACTTTTTCACACAAGGAATGGCTTACACCTGATGAATTTCGAAGTAATACGTCAGAAGTTCGTTCGCCTGCTCTCGGATATCATCTCCCCGGTGCCTTTGACCGGGTATTTGATGTTAAAACCTGTTATCTACAGCCACACTTAAGTGACCGGATCCGTTTGGCAATCAAAATTTTTACTTTAGATCATGGCTATGATTATTTTGATTTGAGAAAACAAACAGGCTTGTTGCGCAATGTCATCATCAGAATGACAACTACAGGTGAGGTCATGGTGGTTGTAATATTTACTCACAATGAAGACAAGAAAATCAGAGCTCTCCTTGAATTTCTGCGATTGGAATTTCCAGAGATCACATCCCTGCTATATGTGTTGAATTCAAAAAAAAATGACAGCATTTATGATCTGGAAATTTTAAACTATTTCGGAAGGAATGTAATACGTGAGCGTATTGGAAATCTTGACTTTAATATCAGTGCTAAATCCTTTTTTCAAACCAATACAAGGCAAGCTGAAAAATTGTATGACTGCATTAAACAGTTTGCTGCTTTAAAGGGTAATGAGATTGTATATGACCTTTATACGGGCACAGGAAGCATTGCTTTGTTTCTTGCAGACTCATGTAAAAAAGTGATTGGCATCGAGCAATTAGAACAAGCTATAGTTGACGCCAGAATAAACGCATCCCTAAATAGCATCAGCAATGTTGCATTTTACAGCTCTGATATTTCAAAAATATTGAACAGTACGTTTGTCAAGGAACATGGGACACCGGAAGTGGTAATTACAGACCCCCCACGGGCGGGAATGCATAAAGATGTTGTAGGCGAACTATTAAAGATGGAACCTCAAAAAATTGTGTATGTAAGCTGTAATGTTGCAACTCAGGCCCGGGATCTGCATTTGCTCTCAGAAAAATATTCCGTTGAGAAAACTCGTGCTTTTGATCTTTTCCCTCAAACACACCACGTTGAAAATGTGGCGGAACTTTTAAAGTCTTTTTAGAGAACACATTAATTGTTAGTGTGAGTTAAAGAGTATTTCCTTTAATTGAATCCCCGACTTGTCCATAAGCATTCAGTATAGATTGTTCTCAATTGCCCAATGGAAATATATTGACTCAGTTTTATCAAAAATCGTCAGATTTGGAGCGGGAACATTTGTATCAGAAAAAATAATTCTTTGCTTATGAAATTGCAACTGACGATTTACAAAAAAGTGAAGATTCTTCAGTATTAATTGAGGTTATGACTAGTTATGAACTCCTTAAGGAAAAAATTTGCCAGGCAATTAAGAAACAATAAAAAATTTTATTTTTATTATGAAAGCGATTCTGGTAAATATTGGAGGAAGCCTGAGCCTTATCTTCTTGGCATAAAGAACAATGGTAAAGGGAATACTTACGTTACAGGATACGTGTATCCACTAAAGAAGTGAAGAGAAAAAACACCCGTGATGACCAGGGACACTTTCTTTTAAATAAAATGGACATCAGCAGGTTCGAAATATTAGATGAAACCTTTAACGAACTAAAGATACCTGCTGAGAGAATTCACGGAAAGCTTCCAACAATTGAAGTAATTTGTAGGACCTCCATTAAATCCTCATGCTTTAATCTCCAGGATTAAGGTGCAGAAGTAAATGCGACTTTAATGTATAAGTAACTTTATTGAAGCAGTTTGCTTATCAGATGATTCTATATTTAAAAAATAGATTCCAGGTGAAAGGGCCGTAACGTCTATCTGAAACGGGATTGAAAATTTATCTGAGGCATCTATAATCATTACTTCTTCTCCCAGAACATTGCTTAAGTGAAGATCAGTTATTTTTATTGATCCGCTTTTCACCACATTAATGATATCAGTTGCAGGATTAGGAAAAATTAAGATATCATTAGCTGCCAGGCTTTCATCAATACCTACACTGCAGTTGTAATACGTTGCAGCATTCAACAATGCCTGATTTACATTTAATCTCCCCCCACTTACAGTTACATCTGCAAGGCTTGCTGAGGTATCCACACCAGCAAGTATGAAATTCTTTATGCGCAATGCAGTACCGGCAGGATCGTTTTTTAAATCCGTTGCTAACGCGGCACATGGAAGTGAGAACAACAGCGCTACAGCACCTGCGACGTGTGGAGACGCCATTGAGGTTCCTGTTTTAAGGCTATATTGATTGCCGGGGACGGTGGATATAATTGAAGTACCAGGGGCGCCTAAGTCAATGGTGGTAGCTCCAAACGCAGCAACCCGCTGATCGTTTTTGTCTGTGTTAGTGACAGCGATGAGATAATCACTCGCGCATGCGGTTGGCATATCACTCTGAACATCAACATTAACGTTGCTGCTGTTGTTTGTAGCGGCAGCATTTAAAATGCCGTAATGGCCCATGGAATCATACATTGCACACCAGATCGGGAAATTGGCAGGCTGTGCAAAATCAGTTCCCCACGATGAATTCGCAGAAACGACAAACGCACCCTCTTCACCTTCCGATTCATTATATCTTGCCCGCATCTCAAGAATATAACCATATCCTTCAACTGCAACAGATTCAACTCCTGAATTTCCCTGAACAGGCATAATCTGAACGTTCCAGTTCACACCCGCTACACCAATGCCATTGTTACCCTTTGCGCCAGCGATACCTGCCACATGCGTTCCATGATCGCTCGATGTAATATTGCCGCTGCTGTCCTTTGCATTCCAACCATTATAATCATCGGTATAGCCG
>JACCZZ010000351.1 GCA_013695715.1 Chitinophagales bacterium
ATTCCTTTTGATCGACACAGGAGGTAACCCAATAAGAAACAAGACATTCGGGAAGCAATCCTCAGGAAGTAATGATTTTATAACCTCGGTGTTGCCCATTGAAAGTGGTTATCTTCTTGGTGGTTCTACAAACAGCTTAAGCGGAAGCCAGTTTGA
The DNA here is from genome assembly GCA_013695715.1 of Chitinophagales bacterium. GTDB lineage: Bacteria > Bacteroidota > Bacteroidia > Chitinophagales > UBA10324 > JACCZZ01. The sequence goes on from JACCZZ010000351.1 coordinate 157, forward strand.
ATTCAATGGCTATCTTATCAAAACAGATCAGAATCTTTTTCAGCCTGTAACAGCGATTCCATAAATTCAGAAGGCATTTCCATTTCTCTTACTGAGGAAGTAGCTGCAACAATAATCAGCGATGAAATTGTGCCTGATTATACTATGCAGGTAATGCAAATGGATTGTGATTTAATACAAGATACATTGTCCTCTTCTGTATTTACAACCACTCCATTCAATAGTTTTGAAACTCAGCTCTCGATTTTTCCAAATCCTGCGTCAGATGAAATTTATTTAACATCCGACATTAATATTCAGGAGGTTGCTTTTTATACACTATTAGGAGAAATCGTAATTTAGAAAAGATTTATAAATATGAAACATATTGTTCTAGATGTCGTAGACCTTCGCCCAGGTGAATATCTCTTGAAAATCTACGGAGAAGGTGAAATGAGTGTTCAAGGTTTCTTGATTGACAAATCATGGTAAATCCATCTCTCCAATTTAGTGATTATTCCGGTTAAATACTAACATTCCGTTACTCAAGGACAATTCACCCTTCCTCAGTCAGAAATTTGCCACGAGTGTATTTGAACACTCGAGTTTTAAATTCTCATTTAAACTTATAATCGACATTCTCATTTTAAATTTATAATTTGACATTCTTATTTTAACTTTATAAATACATCCATGAAATACTTTTTCTCCCTTCTGCTTGTGTTATCCTTTTTCTTTTCACATTCACAAGTCTCTCCCTTGTGGAGCAACTCCCAAACCGGCAAAGGTGATAATTCAGATCGATACAATGCAATTGTGACTGATGGATCGGGTAATTTGTACCTAGGAGGTTATACCTTCAATCCTTTTCAGGATAAAGACTTTCTGATTGTTAAGATGAATGCAAGTGGTGATACTCTCTGGACACGCCAGTTTAATGGTACCTCAAATGGCTCCGATAAAATTTTGTACATGGCCGTTGGCGGTTCTGGAAATGTGTATATAACAGGGCAATCTGATGGCGGCAGCCTTCAACAAAATGATATTGTTACCCAAGCGTACAGCGGAAGCGGGAACCTCATTTGGTCGGCTACGTACAATAACTCGCCTAACCAGGATGACCAGCCAAATGGAATAGCTGTTGATAATAGTGGAAATGTTTTTATTACTGGTGAAACCGATCGTGATTCTTCTGCAACTATTAACGATGACATCATTACAATTAAGTACAACTCCAGTGGTGTGCAGCAGTGGGCTACCAAGATAAATGGAACGGGAAATGGAACTGATCGCGGAAACGGGATAGTTGCAGACAATGCCGGTGGATGTGTAATCACAGGCAGAACAGCAACCAACATTGACGATGATGTAATTACCATCAAATACAGTAGTGCCGGGAATGAAATCTGGAAAACCATTTATAATCGAGGATTTGGAGATGATCGTGGTGAAGACATTGTTAGTGATGCTTCCGGCTTTTTTTACATCACGGGAAAATCGGAGAATAGCAGTGATTATGATGTGATGACCATCAAATACAATTCTTCCGGCGTAGCTCAGTGGACCAAATTTTATAATGGCACCAATGATGACTTTGGCAGCTTCATAAAAGCGGATAATTCAGGAAATATATACATAACAGGACAGACAGATCTCGGAACACACTTCGATATTATTACACTCAAGTATAATTCTACCGGAATACAGCAATGGGTAAAAACATTTGGAAACTCAGCCTTAAATGATGAAGATCCTAGTGCACTTCTGGTAGATGCTGCGGGGAATGTGTATATAACAGGAAAGAGTGATGCGAATGCCACCGCAGCAATCATTGCAGATAATTACATTACACTCAAGTACAATTCTGCTGGCACATTACAATGGTCAGTCTATTTTGATGGTACTGCAACAAACAGCGATGACATTGCCGAAGGAATGGTCCTTGATGCTGCAAATAATTTATATGTAGCGGGTGGCTCACAAAATAATGTTACGCAGAAAGATGCCACTGTAATTAAGTACGCCACTTCCACAGGATCGGCAATATGGACAAAGAGCTATAATGGAATTGGTGATTTCACTGATAAGGTGCAAGCAATGGTTATTGATTCTAAAAAGAATATTTATATAACAGGGTATGTGATCAATCCTGAAGTGCGCAGAGATCTATTTATTGCAAAAATTAACCCTGCAGGTGTAACAAAGTGGTTTACCATATACGATTTCTCTCAGCAGGATGATGAGGGAAGAGCAATCACCCTCGATACTGCTGGTAATGTGTATGTCTGCGGGAACAGCATCGGGAACGGAACCAGTGATGACTATATTACCCTGAAACTCGACTCATTTGGTAACACCCTGTGGAACGCCCGCTATGATTTCACCAATGAAACTGACGTCGCTTCGTCTATTTCGGTAAATAAATTTAACGGAAACGTTTTTGTTACCGGCTACAGCGATAAGAATATTTCTTCAAACGTAACAAACTATGATATTGCAACAATAAAATATTCTTCCACTGGAAATCAATTGGCAGTGGTGCGCTACAATGGGAGCGGAAACGGAATTGACCGTTCTGTAGATATGTCCATCCTGCCAACTACTTTGACTACTTCAACGTACATTGTTATCACCGGAAAGACATGGAATGGTAACAACTATGACATAATTACTCTCAAGTATGATGCTTCCCTTGCTCAGCAATGGGCCGCAATTTATGCCGGCAATAATGATGATGAGGCGCGTGATCTCTTTTTAGAAACGGCTACGGGAGACGTTTATGTAACCGGAAATACAGGAACTGCAAACAATGGCCTTGATATTATTTCCCTAAGGTACAACAGCAATGGAGTACAACAATGGGCTAAAACATTCAATGGTTCAGGAGACTTCAATGATATTGGATACGGAATACTTGCTACTTCCAAGGGGGTATTTGTGACCGGAAGAGCAGCTCCGACTACTGGAAATGATACAGCAGATCTGGTTACAATCATGTATAACAAATTAACCGGCAACGAACAATGGAATACAAAATATGATGGAGCCGGCAACGGGCTTGATCGTGGATGGGCAATTGCATCCGATCAGTTTGAGAACATTTATGTTACAGGAGAAAGTAAAGGAGCGTCTTCGATGCAGGATATGCTTATATTGGGATATGATAATATAGGGAGAATCCGCTGGACAGGCAGATATGAAGGTGGTGCGAATCGGGATGACGTTGCACGTGTTATCGGAGTTGATAAATCTGGTTATGTATATTCAGCAGGCTATTCTACACCGAGTATTGCCCATGGCTTTGATGCAACTACACTTAAATATTGTCCTCCACCACCTGCAAATGCAGGAAGCAATGTTACAATCTGTAAAGGCTCAAATACTCAGCTTAATGCTACAGGGGGCGCAAATTACTTATGGTCTCCTGTAACAAATCTTAGCAGCCCCAACATTGCTAATCCTGTTGCGGGTCCGAAGTCAACTACATCATATGTAGTTTCTGTAGATAATAATTTGGGATGCACATCAAAAGATACAGTGGTTGTAACTGTAAACCCTCAGCCGAATGTTAACGTAACGGCCAGTGGGTCACTGGCAATTTGTCAAGGGGAAAGTGTAACTCTTTCTGTGCCGCCCTGCACGTGCACCTATCAATGGATGAAAGGCTCCGCTAATATTCCAGGTGCAACCACTAATTCTTATACCGCAAGTGCCCCAAGTACTTATAAGGTCGTTGTTACTAATGCGTTTGGATGTTCTAAAACTTCAAAAGGTTTGAAGGTAACCGTCGTGTGTAAGGATGGGGATATCACAAGTGAGGTGAAGGGATTAGAGATTTCTGTCTCCCCAAACCCGACAAGTAATTTCTTCGAAATTAAATGGTATAGCAATTCAACGGAAGAAGTTTCTGTTGATGTATTTAATATTCTTGGTACCCGCCTTTATCATCTGCAAGCAATTCCGTCTTCTGCAATTCAGTTAGGAAATAATTGGCCAGATGGCGTTTACATAGTGCAGGTTACTCAGGAAAGTAAAAAGAAGATGCTAAAAGTGATTAAAGAAAATTGATAATGCGGTCTCTGAAAATAATAATCTATTCAATCTCCCTCCACCTTACATGGCTATTAATAAGTTTCAGTGTAGAAGCCCAACCGGCACTTGCCTGGCAGTATCTGTTCAATGGAGAAGGTGATTATACTGATCGATTTACCTGCATCACCTCAGATGATGCAGGAAATATTTACACGGGCGGTTCCACTGTAAACATTGACGCAGATCGTGATTATCTTATCCAGAAATCAGATATTGTTGGTAACGTAATATGGAGAACAACTTTCAACGCTTCAGGAAATGGTCCGGATGAAATACTTGCAATCTCGGTAGATGCTTCTCAAAATGTTTATGTCACAGGCTTTGGAAAAAGCGCTGATGTAGGAAATGATTTTTTAACGATGAAGCTAAGTGCCAATGGCGGCATCGAATGGATCCAACTTTACAACTACGATGTTGCAAACGGGTATGACCAGGCCAATTCTATAGCTTTAGATGGAAATGGAAATGTAATTGTTACAGGACAGAGTGATGAAGATGCCACTGCATTTACCAATGATGATTATGTAACTATAAGTTACTCCAATGATGGAAATCAACAGTGGCTTGCTCGCTATAATGGTGTGGGCAATGGTGTTGACCGACCGGTGAAAGTGGTGGTTGACAATTCAAATAATATTTACATTACCGGCAGAAGTGATAACGGCAACGATGATGATTACGTCACCATCAAGTATGATGCAAATGGAATTCAGCAATGGCTTAAATACGGTGATCGTACCCATCATGATCGAGCACAGGCGATGGCAATTGATGGAAGCAATAATATTTATGTAACTGGATGGAGCAGCAACGGAACCAATCATGATTTCTACACCATTAAATATAATTCATCCGGAGATGAGCAATGGGCAAATGTATTTGATAACGTAGATGATGATGAAGCCAATTCAATTTTTGCGGATAACAGTAGCGCAGTGTACGTAACAGGGTCTAGTGATGGTGATCCAACTGCGTTCATAAACTTAAATTACAGAACCATAAAGTACGATGTCGACGGAATGCAGCAATGGACAGCTTCTTATGACGGCAGTGCAGGTAATGATGATATTCCAACTGCGATTTCTGTTTCAGGAGGATCCGTGATTGTTACCGGCATTTCAGATGTTGATATTACTCCAGTAACTTCTTATGATATCGCAACCATTGAATACTCTTCCACAGGCAGTCAAGTTTGGGTTTCGTTATACAACGGCAATGGTTCCTATGCTGATGTAGCCAATGCGGCTGTTACTGACGAAGATGGGAATACTTTTGTCGCAGGATATAGCGAAGATAGTAAAGCACAAGCGAATTCCCTTCTGATCAAATATGATAGCAGCGGTTCGCAATTTTATGTAAATACATTTGATGGTATTGGAGATAACTCTGATAATGTTCATGATGTTAAAGTGGATGCGCAGGGAAATTTGTACATGGCAGGTTACACCGTACAGCCTCAGGAGAATCGCGACTTCTTTACCATTAAATTAAATGCTCAGGGCGACACGGTATGGACAAGATTTATTAATGGCACCACACCAGGAAGTGAAGATGAAGCCGAAGTATGTGCAATTGATAATGATGGCAATTTGATTGTTTCGGGATTCACGAAGAATAGTGGCACCTCAGGTGATTACACTACGGTAAAAATAGATGCAGCAACTGGAGACAGCTTATGGCTGCGTTTCTACGATTCACCCATTCACGAGTATGATAAGGCATACAACATGCAAACCGATGCTAACGGAAATGTTTATCTGACAGGTAGGACTGACAGCGATCCTTCCCTGAATTCAAATGATGAAGCCACTACTTTGAAGTATAATGGTGAGGGAAATTTGCTTTGGGAAAGAACGTATGCAGGCGCAGGGAATGGTCCCGATCGTGGAAGTTTTCTTCGTATTGCCAGCACTGGAAATGTGTACGTTGCAGGAAGAACATTTAGTGGATCTGATGATGATGTGCTTGTGATTAAATACAATAATTCTGGAGTGCAGCAATGGGTACAGACCTACGATGGCGGTGCGGGCAATGAGGATCCTAAAGGAATGGAAATCGATGTAAATGAAAATATTTATTTGGTGGGCAACAGTGCTTACTCAGTAGATGATTCGTCTGATATCATTACACTGAAATATTCCACAGCAGGAGATCTTCAGTGGGCAAATAGGATTAACAATGGCGGTGGTGATCAGGCAAATGGCATCACCCTGGATTCTACTGGAAACGTGATCATTACCGGAACAACGGATGCAGATAATTCTTCCGCTGTAAATCTCGATGCTGTCACAGTCAAATATGATGATGGTGGAAATGAGGTATGGAACGAAACCTTCGCGGGTGCTAATAACTTTGATGATATTGCAGATGCAATCGTTTCTGATCAGTTCGGAAATTCTTACGTCGCTTTGCATATAAATAATGGAACTGCAAACGATTTGAATTACGACATAGAAGTGATTCGTTATAATGCCAATGGTTCGGTGGCCTGGCAAACCCTATGGGGTGGAGGCTCCGACACACTTGATGCTGCAAATCTTCTGTATCTCGTGAACAACGACCTCTATGTTGCAGGCAGCAGCTGGCAAACGGGAAGTCAGCGTGATATCCTTGTGTTGAAATATTCGTTAGTTACCAGTGTAGAAAACATCATAGGAACACAAAAAAAAGTTTCTGTGTTTCCGAATCCTTCCTCAGAATTTATTACAGTCACTTCAGATAATTCAAATTCAGAAAAGCGAATTCAACTTGTTGATCTGGCAGGGAGAACAATTTTCACAAAATCATTTTACGGAGAACAAATAAAAGTTTCGCTTGCAAATCAGATTGCTGGTGGAATGTACCTCTGTAATATTCTTTCGAACAACACCATCATTCATTCAGAAAAAGTTATTTACCAACCACAAACTTACCAACCATGAGGATTAAGAAAACAATAATTACTAAAGATATCAAGGATTATACACTCAATGAAGAAATCAATGACACACATCATCCAATTAGTGGTGACATCGCGATTTTTCAGGTGATCACACTCGGCAAGCACGAGTCTGTTCAGGGAGAGGAGAAACGAAATATTGCCATCTTTGAAGGGGATTTCATTATGGGAGCCTTTGCCAATCGTTACGCTACTTCACAATTCGAGGGATATGTACCTGTGGAACCATTGCCCCTATATGATATTCTCGCGGCGGGAGGGGCTATAGGAGTTGTGAAATCCAAAAATTATTCGTTGAAAGATATTGAACCAACAAAGGTGCGGATGGTAGGATATGTATGCGATGAAAGAGGAAAGGTGATCAACACAAGATGGTATAAAAAGTCGCGCATCCAATTTTCTGCTGTTGTTCCAAACAATGCGAAGTTGATTCTCTCGGTCGGTTCCACAATGGACAGTGGTAAAACAACAACTGCCGGATGCGTAGCGCGCGGCCTGAAGCTATCGGGCAAGCGCGTTGCATTTATGAAGTTTACTGGCACCGTTCATACCAAGGACCGGGATTTTGTTTATGACTGCGGAGCCGATGTAGTTACTGATTTTTCTGATCTGGGATTTCCTTCAACTTACTTAACAGAAAAGGAAGAATTGCTCGATCTTTATCAATCTCTGCTTGCAAAACTTTCGACTGAACAACCCGACTTCATTGTTATAGAAATTGCAGATGGTTTGTTGCAGCTTGAAACAAATTTTCTTTTAAAGTCAGCAGAATTTATGTCCACGATAAACTCTGTAATATTTAGTTGCGGTGATAGCTTAAGTGCTTTCCAGGGAATTGAAGTTCTGAATAAAATTCATATTACACCTGCATTCATCAGTGGTCGCTTTACCATGAGCCCGCTGTTGATCCAGGAAGTTCAGGAACACTGTGGTATACCTGTGCTTGATATGTTTCAAATCATGAGTGGTGAGCATAATCATCTTTTAATTTCGAGTAGGATGGTTGCTGCGTAAATTGCAAAAAAGATCATCAGGATCACGACATTAAGAGATCACAATTTCAAGGAATCTGCTGAGGCTGAAACTGGTTATGAAATCGAAGCGTGATTGGTAAATTGATGATGAACCCTTGTGAAGTCAAAATTGTATATGCACAGCAAGCTCAAACTCCTTTCTGGTTTTTTTAAGCGCAATACACTTTTGGTGATTTCGACTTTTCTCGCGAACCTCATCAGTAGTTTGCTTAATGTGCTTATTCCTCTAAGCATCGGAAGGTTCTACCAGTTGGTATTACACGATAATTCGGTGAAAGGAAAACTTTTTAATGCACTTCACATTTCACTACAATCTGTTTCTGAGTTCTTTCTCTTCTTCGTTCTCATTATCATTACGAAATCATTCATCACGTTCGTTGAAAATTTTTTTGCAGGAGTGATTGGCGAGCGCTTCTCACGTGATCTGCGCGAACTGCTTTTTCGGACACAACTTTCCCAGTCCGTCGCTATCAATCAGATTAAACCAACAGGAAAATATTTGCTACGCTACAGTGGTGACCTCCTTTTCATTCAGAACTTCATTACTAAGGGAGTGATTCAATTTACCGGAGATGTGATGTTTATGATTGCTGCCGTGGCCGTTCTCCTTTTTATCAATACTCTACTTACTTTTATCATGATTGCATGCATTATTGTTGCCTGTACCATTATTATACTGCTAAATAAAAAGGTTAAGGTCGCAACACTCAATAGAAGGAATCAACGCTCGACATTATTGGGATTTGTGGCAAACAGAATGCAAGCATTCTTCAGCATTAAGAGTTTTAATCGCGAGATACCTGAAGAAATTCAGTACAATAAAAAGTCAGGCAGGCTATATGATTTTGGGATCAGTTACTTGAAAGTCTATTCGTTAGTTCAGGCATTGCTGCCCCTCTTTATGTTTGGCACGCTCACAGCCTTGCTGTACTTTGTGAACGTGCAGAGTGAAGTGAAACCTTATGGAATTCATAGAAGCGAAGTGCTGGATTTTGTGTTGCTCTTTCTTTATATGCAAGCGGTGATCAGGAGAATTCTGAGAGTTAACCTGGTGTGGAATATGGGTAACGTATCCTTCACAAAGTTGCTTCGGATTCTTAATTTCCCAGCTGAACCAAAAGCTGAAGAACCGGAGATTGGAGAAGTATCTGGAAGAATTCTGTTTCAAAATGTTTCTTTTCAATACGGAAATAGTAAGCAGCCCATTTTAAAAAATTTGTCATTTACTATTGAGCCTAATACGATTACTTTGATTAAGGGAAAGCAGGGCTCCGGAAAAAGCACAATTATAAAAATGATACTGGCTATTTATCAATGCACATCCGGAAAAATTTTTCTTGATCAATACGATTACGATTTGATTGCGCCTAACACTGTTCGTCGCCAAGCGGTTGTTGTTTCAGATGAAGCACCGTTGATTGGCAACACGGTATTCAGAGCCATATCATATAGCAGAGCTGATGAAAAAAGAGCAAGAGCAGCCCAATGGCTGGAGAGATTGAATTTTCATGTGGCAGAAACTGAAGCAGAAAATCTTGATTATCATCTTGATGATTTTGGAAAGAATCTTTCTGCCGGTCAGCGTAAGCAACTGATGTTTGCCCGTGCATTAATTACACGAAAGAAGATTTTGCTGCTTGATGAAGCCTTTGATGATCTTGATGAAGATACAAAGAAGGTTATTGTTGATCGTATAAATAAACAAAAATCAAAACGAACTATTATTGTCGCGGCAAACAATCTTCCTTCGGAATTGAAAATTGACCTGGTGATTGATCTTAATGAATTCCAATTACAAAATCAATTGGTAGAGTCATGAAGAAACAAAGGTGGCAGTGGATGTTGCTTGTGGTGGGCTTGCTGCTTCTTACATCTTCCTGCAAGAAAGAACCTGGCATTGGCGGGGATGCTTCAATTAAAGGCAATGTCTTTGTAAAAAATTACAATAGTACCTTTACAACATTAATAAACGAATATCCCGGTGCAGATGTGTATGTATATTTGATCTTCGGTAGCGATGTCAGCTATAGCAAAAGAATAAAGACCACGTACGATGGGCAGTTCGAATTCAAGTATCTCTATCAGGGTGATTATACAGTGTATGCTTACTCGCTCGACTCAACCCTCACGGTTCCCAGCGGTACCATTCCTATAATTCAAAAAGTAACTATCACTGAAAGGAAGCAACAAGTGGATGTGGGCACCTTAAATATTTTTGAATAATATATTATGTCTAAGGACTGTCTGTGCTGTCTTGTGTCTTCTTTGTATCCTTTACGATTGCAATTTTTCTTGTTAATCACTCTGCTTCATCCATATCCCTCTCTCTGTCAAAGTCAGGCAGATATAAAAAGCAGAAAAATAAAATCTATTACAACGCTTACAACGGATACGCGAAAGGGTGATACAACTATCAGGAAGAATGCTTCACTCTATGATGCTCATGGTAATGTGATTGAAAGCATTGACTATGATGCAAAAGGAAATGTGGAGAATCACGAGCAGTTTAAATTCAATCGTCACAATGATGAAGTGGAATACATCCATCTTTCACCGGATGCTAAAGTGTTAAAGAAAATTAAAACCCAATACAATAAGTGGAATAATCCAATTGAGAAAATTACTTATGATGCTGCTGAAAATCTCACTGAGAAAACAGAAGTTACTTATAACGCCTCTAATGATGTGATTTCCGAAATCACGAGTGACAAAGAAGGAAATACCATTAGCAAAACACTTTATAGATATGACAACCGTGGCATGCTCATCTCCAAAAATATATACAATGAAAAAGGTGAGTTGATTTACTCACGCAATTATTCTATTGAATACTGATGATTAAAAAGAATACAAATAAATGTTATTACCAAGCACTACTTATAACCGCTATTTTTTTTCTCTTACCCGAGAATGTGAGCGGCCAACAGAAAGACTTTCAGGGAATTCTGGGAATAGGATTGGAAAAGAAAATTTCTCAATCAGTTTCTCTTACAGTTTCTAATCAGGAACTCCTCAATCAAAATTTATTGGAACTTAGAAATGCATTTATTGATGCAGGCATTACCTGCAAACTCAATCGCAATTTTTCTTTGGGTGTAAACTATCGGTTTGTTCTGCAGCGTGATCTTAATAACCTTTATCATCCCCGGCAAATGATTTACGGTGATCTATCATATGGTAGAATTTTCAAAAAATTTTCCGCAACCTTTCGTGCAAGAATTCAGAATTCATACTATCCGCTGGTCATCAATGAAACAAAGCAAACTTCAATTGCATACAATCGTGACAGGCTGACTATTCGCTACCGATTCAATTATTATTTTTCGCCGTTTATGTATGGAGAACTCTGGTATCCCATCAATCATCCAACTCAGGAAAAAGTTGACAGAGTTCGAGGTGCACTTGGATTTTACTATTCCTTCAACGATCAATTAAAAACACAGCTTTATTATTCGATTACGAAGGAGATGAACCAGTCGAACAAGAAAACCAATTATGCAATTAGCGTTGCATGTTATCTTAAAATTTAACTTTCATTAAAATGGAGCTTCAATTACAATGACCCGAAGATTTCTAAGTTTTACATAGACACTATCCCAAAAGCACAGCAGTATATCAGATGTTGCAGAAGGGAATTCTACTGAAATACGGCAACGGCGGCATCCAGTTGATCATCAATACCCAGCTGCAGATTTGCGAGCGAATTGAAGACAATCAAATCTGGAATCATTCCAATGCCTTCATACGACTTGCCATCAGCAAAAATAATTTTCTGAGGACTTAGTGAATAGTACCAGCTATTTTGCAGCTCGCGGCCAATCAAAGTTGAATGAGCTCCATTCGTCGTATCACCTATTTGAATTAATTTTGTAGGAAAAAAAGTAAACTCTAAATCAGAACGGGAAGTCGTAAGAAAGTTACAGCCTAACTCAAGAAATATTCTTCCTCATTTTGTTTTGTAGGCGATGGTTAGCGTAAGGTATTTGAACAGGAGGGTTACGGAATTTCCTTAAGGCCGACAATAGGCCAAAAAAAAGGGGTGGAAAAAACTCCACCCCTGTGCATCTCCTCAACTTTTAGGAGATATCAATTTGTTTTGGCTGTTTTCTTTTTGCCTCTTCTTTTTTAGGCACCATAATCTTCAGCATGCCATCTACATATTCAGCATTAATCCGTTCACCATCCACGCTGTCAGGCA
>JACCZZ010000354.1 GCA_013695715.1 Chitinophagales bacterium
GCTGAATACCCCGGATTAGTTTTCTTTTTTAAGTCATCAAGCATTTGGTGACCATGATCAGGACGCATTGGAATAGATATCTGTCTTTGCTGCATCAGGTAAACAATTTCTTTAACTACCGCATACATATCAACATCACCTTCGAGGTGATCCGCTTCGTAAAAATCCCCATTATCATTTCTTTTGGTGCTTCTTAAATGAAGGAAATGTATCCTATCACCAAACTGCCTGACCATTTGCGGTAAATCATTGTCTGCTCTTACACCAAACGAGCCGGTGCAAAAGCATAAGCCATTATGTAATGAAGGCACCTCACTAAACAAATATTCAACATCTGATGCAGTGCTTACAACACGGGGTAATCCCAAGAGTGGATAAGGCGGGTCATCAGGATGAACAGCCATCTTTACACCACATTCTTCAGCAACTGGTATGATTTGTTTGAGAAAGTGAAGAAGATTTGAGCGAAGTTTTTCTGCATCAATATTTCTGTATACATCAAGGGCAGTCTGAAACTGTTCAATAGTAAAACTTTCCTCACTGCCAGGTAAACCCTTTATTATGTTTTGTTTTATTAAGAGCGTTTCATCCTCACTCATGGCTTCAAATTTTTCTATTGCTCTGTTCATCTCCTGTTCAGTATAATCATTCGTAGCACCGCTTCTTTTTAAAATGGATACATCGAAAGCAATAACTGCTGCATGTTCATACCGTAGCGCAAGTGAGCCATCAGGCATAGGATAAGCAAGATCAGTTCTTGTCCAATCCATGACAGGCATAAAGTTGTAAGTAATAACATCTATCCCGCAGGCAAATAAATTTTTTATAGTCCGCTTATAATTTTCAATGTAAAGATTAAAATTTCCGGATCGTGTTTTAATTGCTTCATGAACCGGAACGCTTTCTACCACCTTCCATGCCATGCCAGCACTTTCTATTTCTGCTTTGCGTTTCAATATATCATCAGTTAACCAGACGTCTCCATTTGGTATATGATGCAATGCTGTTACAACACCTGAACATCCTGCTTGTCTAATATCAGCGAGGCTTACGGGATCGTTCGGCCCAAACCAACGCATACACTGCTGCATGCGAAATACATCTTTGATAGAAGAAGCACTGTTAATGGTCATTGATTACGGGGTTATAAAATCTATTTCATCTAAATGAGAAAACACACCATTGCTTCTTAAAAGTAATGTATTGAAGATTCAGCCTTGTGCAAATTAATTTGACAAATGTCAGCAATATCAGATCCTTCAAATTTAGTTTAAACATTGAAGTACTTATTACGTAAAACTTCCTGATAAATAAACCTGATTTTTTACGGTGAACAGATGCATCAACAAGATAATTAAGCCGGTTAATATTTAGAACGAACTACAAAATTTATTCACCTGGTACATTTTTCTTATCTCTCCATGGCTTTGAACTTCCGCTATCCATTTTAACTATTTTAGGATAAAATTTTCCAACCACATCTACTAATTGTTTTTGAGATTGCATTACCACTTCAATATCTTTATACGCCTGCGGAGCCTCGTCCAGTCCGCCTCCCATCAATTTTACATTATGCTTTTCTAATTCATCGTTTAAAATATTTTGAGTGATGGATTTCATCGCTGAGGTTCTGCTCATCTTTCTTCCGGCACCATGGGATGCGGAATTAAGAGAAGCATTTTCACCTTTGCCTTTCACAATAAAACCAGGCGCCGTCATAGATCCTGGAATTATTCCAAGAACATTTTTCCATGCAGGGGTAGCGCCTTTTCTGTGAACAATAACTTCTCTGCCATCATACATTTCTTTCCAAGCAAAGTTGTGATGGTTCTCTACCATTTTTAAAGGCTGACCAATTTGCTTTGCAATTTTTTCATGTATAACATGGTGACAGGCACTTGCATAATCGCCTGCAAGATTCATTGCCATCCAATATTGTATGCCTGGCTCTTCATCTAACATAAGCCATGAAAGGTTAGCCGCTTCCTTTGGTAAAAATCTTTTTTGCTTTGCAATTTTGGTAAAGTGATTGGCAATGTTTGCACCTAATGCTCTTGAACCCGAATGAGACAAAAGCCCAATATATTTTCCTGCCGGAATTTGTAGTATTTCATCAGCTTCTAAAATTTCAACAATTCCAAATTCTACAAAATGATTTCCTAATCCTGAAGAATCCAGTTGAATGGCAGCTTTACTTTGCAGGCTTCTCAGCATTCCTATTTCCAGAAATTCTTTTCTATCCAGCACTTCATGATCTGCTGATTTACTGAATTCTTTTCCTGCTCCAAATAATGTGTTCTCATTTATTTCACTTGCAAAAAAACTTTGCTTTGATTTCAATTCCCCCGGAGGAATATCAAAAACTGATAAGCACATTCTGCAACCAATGTCAACGCCAACGCCGTAAGGAATCACTGCATTCTCTGTAGCTAACACGCCACCGATCGGCAAGCCATAACCCTGGTGTGCATCAGGCATTAAGGCACCGGCAATTGCAATAGGCAATTTAGTTGCTGCATTCATTTGATCTAATGCGCCTGCTTCAATAT
>JACCZZ010000379.1 GCA_013695715.1 Chitinophagales bacterium
TTTACATGCAGTGACTGGATTATTGCTACACATATAAGTGCAAGAAATGAGGCTATTACGAACCTCGCCAACCCGGGTGATTACGACCTCTATGTGGAATGTCATTTAGATAATTCGAGTGGCATATGTAACAATTCGCCTGTATTCAGCATTATTCCTATCGCATACTCATGTACTAATCAGCTCTTTGTCTATAATCACGGTGCCTTCGATCCTGATGGTGATTCTCTCGTTTATACACTGGTGAATCCACTGGATACTCTTAATGGGCCTATCCCTTATTCTCTGGGTGTATTCAGCCCCACCTATCCTTTAAGCACAACTTCAGGTACATTGGAGTTTGATCCCTTTACAGGCCAGATCAGTTGTGTACCCAGCGAGAATCAAATAGCAGTGATCTCGGTGCGGATTGATGAATATAGAGACGGAGGCTTTATTGGCAGCACCCAACGTGATCTTGAAATGGTTGTGAAAACGTGCAATAATAATGTGCCGGAGATTCCTTTGGGAATAGAAAACCTTATAGGAGGAGCCTTGCTTGATTCAAATACTGTAATTGTCTGCCCAGGGATTACCGTGGATTTTGATCTTGTTGGAGTTGATATAGATGGAGCTGATACATTAACAGTAACAACAAATCTTGCCACAACCATACCCGCGGCGGTTTTTAGCAGTTCAGGTGATAATCCGATCACAGGGCATTTAACGTGGGAAACCGCTGCTGCAGATTCTGGTTTCTATTTCTTCACGGTTACAATTTCCGATGATGGCTGCCCGATTTCAGGCCAGCAGGTTTACTCATATACAATTCAGGTATCAAAACCACCTGTTGATGCTGGGCCCGATACTTCAATTTGTATATCAAATCCTGTTATACAATTGCAGGTGATAGGGCAGGCACCCTTCCATTGGAATAATGCTAATTTTTTAGATGATCCGAATTCAGAAACACCAACTGCTACATTGCCTGATTCAGGAACTTTCATCTTCGTTGTGACTGGCGATGCAGGAGGTTTTTGTGAAAAGAATGATACAGTTGTCGTAACTGTAGATCCAAATGTATTTGCCGCAGCCACGGTGGCACCTGATACCATATGCGCAGGAGACACAATTCAACTGAATGCATCTGCTACCGCAGGCATTGGTAACTATAGTTATAATTGGTCATCAGTGCCTTCAGGATTTTCAAGTAACGACAGCTCTACGACAGACAATCCTATCGTCTCGACAAACTATGTTATTGCTATTTCAAGTGGCAGTTGTACTACCTATGATACAGCCTTTGTATATACCCGTCAATTACCCGGAGCTGACATCTCTGTTAATCCCACTACAGTGTGCGAAGGAGAAATAGTAGAGATCCAATATAATGGCATCACCTCACCTGATTATTCTTATAATTGGAATTTCAGCAATGCGGAAATTTTATCTGGTACCACCAGCGGCCCCTATGCAGTATTATGGAATACCGCAGGAATTAATTCGGTTTCACTTCAGGTAACCGATCAATTTGGTTGTTCTTCAAGTAATGTAGAAAATGTGACTGTAAACCCTACGCCAGAGGTTATATTTGAGTCAATTACCGGAGGATGCGAGCCTTTATCGGTGACATTCATAAACAATTCTCTTGATGGATTCTCTTATTTATGGGATTTTGGTGACGGCTCTACAAGTACAGAACAAAGCCCCGGGCATATTTATGCTGCCGGACTTTTTGATGTAGCTCTTACCGTAACAAGCGCAGAGGGTTGCGTTTCATCTGTCGTGTTTCCAGGATATATTGAAATATTGCCGGTGCCTGTAGCAGATGCTTCTGTATTAGAAGATATCTCTCATCCCTATGACCTTTCTTTAGCTACATTTCATTTCCAGAATAATAGTCTTTTTGCAGATAGTTATTTCTGGGACTTTGGAGATGGGACCACGAGTTCTGAAACGAACCCAACACATACATACACTTCTCTGGATACTTTTTTTGCTGTGCTCACTGCATCGAATAAATATTGTGATGATACTATTAAGCTGGGTCCTATCATCATTGTTTTCTATAATGAAATATTTTTTCCTACCGCATTTTCACCAAATGCTGATGGTAAAAATGATCAGTTTCATGAGTTGCAGCAGGTAGGCCTTTCTAAATTATATTATGCTGTTTTTAATCGCTGGGGAGAAATGGTGTACGAAACAAATGCAACCAATGGTGAGTGGGATGGGAGCTACAAAGGCGAGCGTGCCGAAGTTGGTGTTTATTTCTGGTATGCCAAAGCAGATATGGTGAATGGAACTCATCTTGAGAGGAAGGGGAATGTAACCTTGATTCAATAGAAAAGTCAGTCCAAGGTGGTTATTGCAATTCCTATTTTTTGGGAGGATGAAGCAATCTTTTACTTTATCAGTTGCTTCAACTTCGATTTAAGCTAACTCACCTTTTAAAAGATTTCTTCGGAACTCCTCAAGGATCTTAATATTTTTCCCAGTGAAATTCTATTCCCTGATCATCGATGTAGTAAAAGTGCTGATCGGTGAGCCGCAGCACATCTAAAAATTTTTGTACGGCGTCTGCCGAGACATTTTCATTCTGATATTCAGTAAAGGCAATGATCAACTGGTCGCCAAAATCTGCAAAATCATAAGTGCCATATGAATAAAGAGTACCATTGTTAAAATATGAAAAGGTGCCAAGACCCTCTTTTGAAGCCACAACATTCAATGTCCAGTACTGATAAGATGCAGTAATATCATTGCCATTTGCATCTGTAACCTGATCAATAAACCAATTGCCTGATAGACGTTCATCACGTGTTTGAAGAGTAAATACGGGGCCTTCAGGATATTGAAAACAACTGCTGAAGGAAAAAAGCACAAATGAGAAAATGAGAGCTTTCGCAGTAATGGCTAAGGCTTTTTTAAATTGAAAAGACACGATCTGATGAAGATTTGCGTACAAAGATAATTATAAATTTCCCAGCGAGGAATACGTAATACTTTAAGACTTAATTATATATAAAATATAAGGGAAGCTTCTTAGCTCCCCTTACAGTATTTTAATGGTTAAAAATTAATCCCAATCCTTTACCTCATAAACGTTTGCCTGCTGTGCATTCATTACCTGGTGGCTGTTTGCATCAGGGCCTACACGGTTGATAAGCGCTACGATCCGTAAGTTATTTATATTATAGCCTGCGATAGGTGCACTTTTAGTTGTTACATACTCACCTCCTGGAATCATAGTTGAAGCAGGAATAAGATCGCCAAGTGCGGCAGTAAGCGAAGCTCGTACTACATGGTTATGTACAAAATCTATAATTGGATCACCCAGACCAACTAACGGAGAACCTGGATCAAGGGTGCCATCATCATAGTAATTATTTTGAGGATGGCCTGTTATTCCGTCCTCTGTTAAAATAATTGAAATACGATAGTCACCGCCTGAAAGAGTCGTATTGAATCCACAGTGCGCAGTAACACTAAGATTCCCACTTTGAATATAAGATGTTATTGCAATTCCGCATGGTGCCGTTTGTGAAAGCTGCATATTAGCTGCGCTGCTCCAATAATTCCTATCTATTAATAATAATCCGCTGAAAGGAACCCTATTTACCATTGCAGATGGGAATGACTCTATAGTGTCAAATGTTGCATCTAATGTATCGAAAAGACCTATTTGTAGAGCATCACCTTCATGATAAGAAGCCCCAATAATTTTACCTGCACCCTGACTAACCATATCTTCCAGAATCAA
The DNA here is from genome assembly GCA_013695715.1 of Chitinophagales bacterium. GTDB lineage: Bacteria > Bacteroidota > Bacteroidia > Chitinophagales > UBA10324 > JACCZZ01. The sequence goes on from JACCZZ010000379.1 coordinate 3,743, forward strand.
TGCACCATCAGGACAATAGCCGCACCAGGTGCCTGTGAATTCTTCAACAAGTGCTTTTTGACTGAATGAGCTTGGTACAGGCGAGATGCCGGTGCTTCCGGTACCTCCGGTGCCCCCTGTTCCACCCGTACCGCCGGTTCCACCAGTGTTGTCTACAGGGTTTGCAACTTCAGCGGGAGTTGGATTTTGATATTCTTTAGTGCAGGAACCGCCTGCTAAAGCTATTGCGAAAAGAAGAACGAAGAATTGTTTCATGTGTAATGTTTAGATCAATGGAAAATTGAATACCAAATTTAGTAAAATATTTTTGGATAACATCATCAAAAAAAAAGAGCAAGGATCACGAATGAGAAACCAATTAAGAAATACAACTATTCTTAAACACGTTTTTCTCTGTTAACAACCTGTTAATCAATCCGACTCGTCTGCCTTCACCAGTATCTTTGCAGGAGTAACTTAATTGATTCTTTTGGAATATGAATAAGTGTTTTTACTTGCTGATAATATCAATTTGGAGTTTTTATGGAGCTTTCGGGCAGCAATTAAAGGGATCATTGCACGGCACCTTACTTAATGAAATGAATGAGCCGGTTGAAGGGGGAACCATTTCAATTGAAGCATTTAAATTAATAACCAGTTCTGGTAGGGATGGGGAATTCAAGTTTGAAAAAATTCCTGCGGGAAAAATAAGGCTTACCATCACTTGCATCGGATATAAGCAATTATACAAAGAGGTCACAGTAACCATAGGAGAACCATCCGCAATAACCATCACCTTAGAACCTATTATTAATGTGCTTGAGGAAGTTGTAGTTAGTGAAAAAGATTTTAATAATGTCAAGCGCTTGCGAGATGAAGAGGGTACAATGATTTTTGCAGGAAAAAAAAATGATGTAATTATTCTAGATAAAACCAATGCAAATACAGCAGAGAACATACCCCGCCAGGTTTTTTCAAAAGTTCCGGGAGTATACGAATGGGATTTGGATGGTAGCGGAGTGCAGACAAGTATCTCTGTTCGAGGTTTAAATCCGCACCGGTCATGGGAATTTAACGTAAGGCAAAATGGATATAATGTTAATTCAGATATGTTTGGTTATCCTGAATCTCATTACAATCCACCTACTGAAGCATTGTCGCGAGTGTCATTGGTCCGCGGTGGTGCTTCGTTGCAATATGGGCCGCAGTTCGGCGGTATGCTTAATTATATCATTAAAGAAGGGCCTCGCGATGAAAAAGTAGATTTTGAGACACGCCAAACAATCGGACCTAATAAGCTTTATAATACCTACAATGCGCTTGGTGGTACCATAGGCAAATTAAATTATTTCGCCTATTTTAATTACCGCGTATCAGACGGCTACCGTCCTAACAGCCATTATGACTGGTGGGCATATTATGCGGGATTGCATTATACATTAAGTGAAAAGGTGAAGCTTGGTTTTGAATTTTCAAGAATGTACTATATAGATCAGTTTGCTGGCGGCTTAACTGATGCTCAGTTTGAAGCAGATCCCCGTCAGTCTAATCGCAGCAGAAATTATTTTCAGCCTAACATGAATATCCCTGCGCTCTTGCTTGATATAAGGTTTAACGGGCATACTTCACTGAGCTTAAAATCCAATTATTTCATAGGCCAGCGTAATAGCGTTATGTTCACACCACCAGGCACAGTGCCAGATACGATCCTGGCATCAACGCTTCAGTATGCTCCGCGTCAGGTTGATCGTGATTATTATAATTCTTTTACGAATGAATTGCGGGTATTGCATCATTACACTATCGCTGGCAGAGAACAGGCAATTTCAATCGGCGGCCGTTATTCCAATGCAGTTACCAACCGTAAGCAACAAGGTACCGGTACTACCACAACGGATTTTGATCTAACGGTAATAGGAGATTATGCCCTGGATTTAGATTTTAATACGGTTAACTATGCAGTGTTTGCAGAGAATCTTTTTCGTGTAGGTAAACAACTTTCCATAACGCCGGGAGCGAGACTTGATATAGTTCGAACCAGGATGACGGGTAATATTGACTATACGAGTAACTCTTTTAATTATGATAAGAACAGGTCAATCCCCTTATTAGGCCTTGGGTTGCAATACAAGCTCAATGATCTAAGTAATATTTACGCGAACTGGTCGCAGGCATACCGACCCATTTTATATAGTGATCTAACTCCATCAGCTTCTCTGGATGTAGTAGATCCCAACATGAAAGACTCAAAAGGCTTCAATGCAGATATTGGTGTCCGAGGCAACCTTAACGATTTGCTGATCTATGATGTAGGATTGTTTTATCTCTATTATGGTGACCGGGTAGGAAGTCTGGCATTAACAAATGATTCCGGCCAGGCATATATCTACAAAACCAATGTAGGCACTTCCGCGGCTCGGGGAGTAGAAAGCTTTATTGAGTTTCATCCTACAGCTATCAATAATCTTAAAGCAACTGTGGGTGACATCGGAGTTTTTACGTCAATAGCTTTTGATTATGCAACATACATAGATGGCCTCACCTCAGTAAATGGCCAGGATGTACAAATAAAGGGTAAGAAACTTGAGAATGCACCTCAATGGATTGCACGGGGGGGAATTACCTATGGCTATAAATTCCTTTCAACTACTTTTCAGGCAAGTTATGTAAGTGAAATATTCACTGATGCATTGAACACTCCGTCTTCTTCTACAGGTGTTACTGGTATTGTGCCTTCGTATATCATTTTGGATTGGAATGCTACTTTCCGTTTTTCAGAATACAATATAAAAGCAGGTATAAATAACCTCGCGGATGAAAAATATTTCACCCGCAGAATTAATGCATACCCAGGACCTGGCATTCTGCCTGCTGATGGCAGAACTTACTATATTTCTTTAGGAAAAGAATTTTAGTTGGGAATTCTTCAATCAACGTTGTCATTCCGCAACCTGATATATTATCAGGATGAAGCAGTCTCTTGCTTTAAATTCTATACTTAATCTGAACAGATTGCTTCGTAGCGCTAAACTAAAGCCTCCCTACCATCGCAAAGACGGCATTAGGAGAAGGTTAGCTCAATTAAATTGTTATTGCGAATCTCAAGTACCTTATCGGAATGAAAGCAATCTTCTCACAATTGCAGAACCTCCATAAAAATTATTTTACCAGCACGGGCTTCTTTGGCAGAGGAGGAACTTCCTGCTTCAATAGCTTTTTTCTTCTATCAAGATCTATCACGATAGGTGTGGCGACAAAGATGGATGAATATACTCCCACGCTTATTCCCAGAAGCAAAGCGAAGGAAAAGCCACGTATTACATCACCACCAAAGATAAAGAGTATTAGAAGTACCAGCAGTACCGTTGATGAAGTAATTATTGTTCTGTTAAGCGTTGCATTAATAGCATCATTGATTGTTTTTCTCATATCCACAACAGGATGCTCTCTTAAGTATTCTCGAATACGGTCAAAAACAATTACAGTATCAGCTACAGAATAACCCATTACCGTCAGG
>JACCZZ010000025.1 GCA_013695715.1 Chitinophagales bacterium
GTATCATAAATATTCATTCCTTCTTCTCTTAAAGTTTTGAAGTGAGAGACCAGTAAAATTCCGTTTCGTGTTGCCACACCGAAAAGGGTAATGAACCCAATGATGCTCGGTATGCTCATAATTCCACTGGTAAAATAAATGCTAAAAACTCCCCCAATTAATGCCAATGGAAGATTGAGTAAAATGATAGAGGCAATTTTTAAATTTTTAAATTCCTGAAAGAGTAACAGAAAAATTACAAGTAAGGAGAGTAAAGATGTTGCAAGTAATGTTTTCGATGCTTCGGCCTCCGATTCGAATTGTCCGCCATACTCAATGTGATAACCCTCAGGAAGTTTTATTTTTTCGTTAATGGATTTCTGAATTTCTACTACCACACTTTTCTGATCCCGCCCTGCAACATTCGCTGATACTACAGTTTTACGCTGTACATTTTCACGATTGATGGTGTTTGGTCCTGTTGTGCTGATTACATCTGCCACATAATGAAGAGGAATTTTATTGTGAATTGTGAATTGTGAATTGTCAACTGCCAATTGAAAATTATTACCTGTTATAAATTGCCTATTGCCAATTGCCAATTCACTATTCACATCGATCATGGCATTGCGGATGTTTTCAATTTTGCCTCTGTTGTCATCGTCAAATCGAAGTATTAAATCAAAAGTTCTTGCCCCTTCATAAACCTCCGAGACTTTTTCTCCGGCAAAAGCTACATCTACAAATTCATTAAACTCCCCTATGGTAATTCCGTAATGATTGAGCATGTCGCGTTTTGCTTTTATCTGCACCTGCGGAATTTCAACCTGTTGCTCTACACTTAAGTCCACCAAACCCTCAATGCTCTGAATTTCATTCTTAATCTCATTAGAAAGTGTAAAGAGTTTGTTTAAATCTGTTCCGAAAATTTTGATGGCAATGTTGGCACGTGTTCCTGAAAGCATGTGATCAATACGATGTCCGATAGGTTGCCCGATAGTAATATTTACTCCTGAAACTCCTGCAAGTTTTTCACGCACTTCTGTCATAAATTCTTCACGACTACGGTCATTCAAAATAAAGGGCGCATCAATTTCAGCAGCGTTAACACCTTGTGCATGTTCGTCTAATTCCGCTCTGCCTGTCCTGCGGGTTGTAATTTTTATTTCAGGAACGGAGAGTAATGCTTTCTCCACTGCTGTTCCGATTTTATTGCTTTCCTCTAATGAAATTCCGGGAAGTGAAACGGCACTCACAACTAAAGAACCTTCGTTAAATTCGGGAAGAAAACTTCTTCCTAATTGTGTCATAACAAATAGCGTTACAATAAAAAGCATCACAGCAATTGTAAGAACCACTTTTTTCCATCGCATTATTTTTTCTAAAGATTTTGTGTAGCCGTTTTGCAATCGCTGTACCAGCCAGCTCTCCCGATGTTGTTTCTGCAACATTTTTTCATCTGTTAAGAGATAGCTCGCGAGTACCGGAGTGAGTGTAATGCTTACAACAAGCGAAGCAAAAAGAGAAACAATGAATGCAATACCGAGCGGTGCCAATAATTTTCCTTCCATGCCTGATAAAAAGAAGAGCGGAATGAAAGCTACTATGATGATAAAGGTTGCATTGATAATGGAGGTACGAATTTCAACAGATGCATCAAAAATAACTTTGAGTTTATCTCTCCGCTCTGCTAAAGGTTTTATTGCATTTTGTTTTAATCGCTTAAAAACATTTTCAACATCTATGATTGCATCATCAACCAATGCACCGATGGCAATTGCCATTCCACCTAAACTCATGGTGTTAATAGTGAAGCCCAGCCATTTTAAAGTAAGAATGGCTACGATTAAAGAAATCGGAATTGCTAAGAGTGAAATAAGTGTTGCTCTCCAATTCATTAAAAACAAGAAGAGAATGATGACGACGAATATTGAACCTTCGAGCAAAGTCTTTTGAATGTTACTGATGGAAGCGTTGATGAAATCAGCCTGCCGAAATATTTTAGTATTGATGTGTATGTCCCCGGGCAAGTTGCTTTGCATGTCGGCAATAGCCACGTCAATTTTATCAGTGAGTGCAAGCGTATTAGTGGCGGGTTGTTTCATCACTGTCATAATCACAGCCGAACTTCCTTTGAGGGATCCGTCACCAATCTTTGGGGCAGCACCAATTTTTATTTCAGCAACATCTTCAATTTTTATAGTGTTGCCATTGATATTTTTGATAACTGATTTTCCAATTTCGTTTACATCGCTGGTTCTGCCAATGCCTTTTACAATGTATTCATTGTTGTATTCATTCATAAAACCGCCCGAAGAATTCCCGTTGGCTTGTTCACTTGCCTTCACTAATTCGGAAAGTGTAACGCTGTAGTAATTCATTTTTTGGGGAGAAGCTAAAATCTGATACTGCTTGTATTCGCCTCCGATAACAACTACTTGTGCAACTCCGCCAGTGGCTAATAATCTTGGTCGCAAGGTCCAGTCGGCAATGGTTCGCAAATCCATTTGCGAAGTACTGTCAGCCGTTAAACTGATTAGCATGATTTCGCCCATGATGCTCGACTGCGGAGCCATTGTAGGATTTCCCACACCAACGGGAAGCTTTTCTGCTACAGCAATTATTTTTTCATTTACGATTTGACGTGCCTTGAAAATATCAGTGTTCCATTCAAACTCTATCCACACAATTGAAATACCTGCCGATGATGAGCTGCGAACTCTGCGAACATTCGTAGCACCATTCACAGAAGATTCGATAGGAAAGGTTACTAATTTTTCTACTTCTTCAGGGGCCATGCCATGCGCTTCGGTAAGCACAACAACGGTTGGTGCAGTGAGGTCGGGAAATACATCTACCTCCATTTGCGTGGCAACATAACTGCCGAATACAATGAGCAAAACGCTTACTACTACAATAAGCAGGCGATTGTTTAATGAAAAATTAATTATCCTGTTAAGCATCTTAGTGAATTGTGAATGGTCAATTGTGAATTCTGCTTAAGATTAATCCTGTCAGCATTTTGAAAACATTAATCATTGCTTCTCCGAGCGCATCTCTATTTATGTTATTAAGATAATGAAGAGGACACCTTAATGTTCATGCCCATGCGCAGGCAGTGTTCCTGATGCAGTTGACAATTTGATTTGATATGCTCCTTTGGTTACCACTCTTTCACCTTCGGCAACTCCTGAAAGTAGCTGCACATTTACTCCATCACTTGCACCAATTTTCACTTCACGCTTCTGAAAACTTTCGCCTTCTGTTTGCACATACACAAAGAAATTACCCTGATCTTCTATTAATGATGATATAGGGATTACCAAAGCATCAGAAATTGGATTAGATTTAAGATATACTTCGGCGATAGAACCGGGAATAATATTACCTGCATTATTAATTTCAAATATTACCGGAATAAAGGGGGAATTGCCAGAAGCACTTTTTCCGTAAGAAATTACTCTGCCATTTAATTCAGTTGTGCTGAATATCTCCTCGCTATCGGTTGTCTTGAAATTAGCAGACGTAATTCCGGGAAGCTTAGCAAAATATTTTTGAGAGACATTAGCCTGCAGAATAAGCTTCTTATTTTTTGATATGCTTGCCAATGGTGTTCCTGCTTCAACAAATTCACCTTCAGCTACCAAAATGCTTTTTATAAAGCCATTCATAGGTGAAGAGACAGATTGCCCTCTGGAAGAATAGTTTTTTGCAAGTGTGTTGAAAGCGATTTGTGCACCTTCAAACACTACCTTGGCTTGCAGGAAATCTTTCTGAGACACTATGCTATCCTGCACCAATTTCTCTGCACGGTCATAATCCGCTTTTGCTTTTTCATATTTCGCTTTGGCTTCATTGTAGGCAGCATCAACATTGCCGCTGGTCATATCCCCCCCCGTAATAGTGAATAACAGGTTGCCTGCATTTACGGATGAACCGATTATGGATTTATTGCCGGAAAACAATACAATGCCCGCTGCTTTTGCAGTAACAATCATTTCATCACCCGGAGCCGGAAGAACTTGTCCACTGGTCTTGATGATATCGCTGAAAGCTTGCCGCATTGCTGGGGCATTGGCAAATTCTACTTTCCAGGCTTGCTCTTTCAGGTAGGTGATGTCACCACCTTCGGGTTCTATCCTTTGATCTTCTAATGCAGCTTTTTCATCGGCATACACATTAACATTATCAAGTATGATTTGGTCAGTGAATTCTTTAGTGTTGATGTCGAATACTAATTTCCCCATACCTGATGCTGATGGTTTTAGTGCTAAGCGATAAATGCCCGGTACACTTGGTGTATCGGCAGTTTGTTTTATGCCTTTGCTATTAACAATTAAACTAATTGTAACGCTTCCTTCCGTTAATGGAAGAAATTTTTCACCCAGAATTGTAAAATGGGCAGCAAACTTTGATGTGCTGCCCACTATAAGTGGTTTAAATTCTACAAAAACTTCTGATTTATCAGTGTATAGCGTGTAAGCAAGCGGCTCAAGTCCGGGTTCATGCACTTGTTCTTCGATTTTATTTTTGCAACCCGTAAACACTAGAACCGCCAAGGCGATTGCTGATAAGATTTTGTTCATTGATCGATTTATTTTATACATTTTTTCTATAAGTGCTTGTGAGGATGCTCATTTCCATTTTGTTTCTCATGAGTATGGTCATTCCCGGGTTCATCTTTTTGTGAAGGTGTATCAGCCGGAACAGTAAATTCTTCCTGTCTGATTTCGCTATCTTCTTCATGGTTTTCATGAACTGAACCGTCATCATGTTTATGAATATCTTCAGTATGTTCCTGTTCCTTATTTTGATTACCGGAGCATCCTGCAAATAAGAATGCAGCAATTGCTATTGAAACCAATAGTTTTTTCATTGTATAAAGTTTTCAATGATTGAATAAACGGAGAAGACTTAACTGCAATAGCAGAAGTCAGTAACTTTCCCTAACGAAAGACTACTCAGGAAATTAAAGCAGGTGGAGCCCGCAATCCGCAAGAAAGAGAATGAAGTGAAATGTAAATGAGATGTTCCGAAGGCGGCTTATATAGTAGAGGTGGAATAAGTAAGCTGCTGCATGTAAAATTTTCTTGCAACACTGTAATCCAGGGAAGCAGTTGTCTGGAAAACTCATTACTGAAGGACTGAATGTTTATGGTGGTGAAGCC
>JACCZZ010000035.1 GCA_013695715.1 Chitinophagales bacterium
ATGCCAATCCAGCCGCGGGCATTCAGCTTATCGAAGAAGATATTGTTGTTGTGTATGCCCGGTAACTTGGAGTACTGAGTCCTGATGTGACAAATGGCACCTGCAGTGAATAACAAAAGGATTATTAAAAATAAGCTTAGTTCATGATCTTTCACCCATCCGTAAGATGAAGCCTTGGTAAGTATTAGTATGTGATCAGTATAAATTATTTCCGACCACATCTTTTTCATTCTTACATCATCATTATAAGCTACAATGGATTGCTTTAAGTCATGCACAAAATGAAACAGGGATGAATATTCTTTATCCTTAATCAGTTGCAGGGCAAGCTCAACACGCTTCATCTCTTCATCATTTTCAATGGTATGTTGAAGAGCTTCTGAAGTCAGTTTGTACCGGCTCCCAAATAAGGTTGCAATAAGCAACAGGAATGCTAAAACGGTAATTATATTTCCGATTTTTCTGTAATAATTCATTAATTTATTCTAAATATGCTTTTAAGCTATGATGAGAAAACCCTGTTTAGCAATCCTCGTTTTCCAATCCGTTTCAACTGAGTACCTTGTTTATCATTGAATTTTTTAAGTATCTGTTCTTCGTACTGCCGGTAAAATTCAGGATCAAAATTCGCCTCACTCAGATGTTCCAGCACAAATTCCATTGTTTTGCCCTCCTCAATCCATCTTGCGAAGCATTCATGCCGGAGTCGAATGCCAAAACTATTAACTCCCATTATAACATGAGAAGAACTATTATAATTCAGACGAAACATTATTCTTCGCTCAGGTAGTTCCCAGTAAAATGACTCTTCACCCTCCTTCAATTTGGCAGAAACCCAGCCATAGGTTTGATATTCGATATCGAAAAATTTTGCAGAATTAAACCAAACACCAGGTGAATAAGAAGATCGTTTGCCACAGATTGTTTTACCCACCGTTTCACCCATTATTCTCCCGGTGTACCATACCTGTTCAACAGGTCTTCTGCCAGGTAAGGGAATTTTGAATTCGGCACAATCTCCGATGGCATAAATGTCGGGAACATTTGTCTCTAAGAATTCATTCACAAGTACTCCGCGATTACATTCAATCCCGCTATTTTTTAAAAAAATAATGTTGGGTGAAACACCCACTGCTAACCCTACAAAACCACAGTCAATGGAGTCTCCCTTATCAGTAATCACTGTTTTTACCCTTCCATTGCTGTCCGAGGTAATCTGTTGAAGGCTGGTTTCCAGTTTTAAATCTATATCATGTTCACGAATATGCTTTCCAATGAGTTGTGCTTCCTCTTCCGGCAATATAATATCCCAAAAATTTTGTTCTCTTACTAAAAATGTCACGGGAATTTTTCTTGAATGAAGCATTTCTGCCATCTCAATTCCGATCAATCCACCCCCTACAATTACGGCATGCTCAATATTTTTTGTTTGCAGCTCCATATTTTCCAAATCCTGTTTTGAATAAAGTCCCTGCACACCGGTAAGGTCTTTCCCTGGATAATCGGGCTTGTTAGAGATGGAACCTGATGCAATGATAAGTTGGTCGTAAGAGGCCATAGCGCCTGAAGCTAATGACAGCTTTTTAGAATTTATATCTATGAAATTCACTCTGTCATTTAGCAATTCAATACGGTTTTTTACCCAGAAAAAATCCTCGTATGGTTTGATATGCTGGTACTTCATGTGCCCCATGTAAACATACATCAGTGCTGTACGCGAAAAAAAATGATCGCTCTCATAGGAAATCACAGTAATACGGTGATCACTCATTTTACGAATGTGACGGGCTGCGGTAATGCCCGAAATGCCATTTCCAATAATAACAATATGCATAAGATTCGCTCGTGATATCAGCTTTGAATATTACGAATTTTTTTAGTGATCGGTTGTCAATAAAGGTTGAAAAACCATTCGAACAAAAATCAGCTCAAGGGACCAAGCATTGTCACTGTTTTGTATAAAAAATCCCGGAAGTGTATCTGATCATTACACTTCCGGGATTTTCAGGTTTAAAAAAAAATAACCTCTACCTCTTCGGCGACTTCTCTTTTCTTATTTTTCGAGGGGCTGATTGATTAATGCTTCGATCAGGTCCTACTTCTACATCCTTTGAAGAGGGCTGCGCTTTGAGATCTCCATCATTCCCCGGTGCTATTGATGAGGGTTCTTCTTGTTTCGGATGGGTCAAAGGTTCCCTTCTGGATTCATTCATATCACTTTGACTCGCAGGTTTTACATCTTTAAGATCTGTAACCTTTCGCGGAGCAGGGTTCTCACCATTATCCTCGGCTCTTACCATTTGCGGACGATACAAGCTTAGCTCCTCACCTCTTAATCTTTGCCCTGGCTTATCACTGTCTTTAACGGTGACAGCTTTAATCGGTTTACCAGTTGCCTTTTCTATGGTTGCTTTGTCTGGTCCTGCTACATATTCAGTGTTGCTTCCCTCCGGCTTATAGGTTCTATTCACCACAGTTGTGTTATTTATGATGGTTGAATTGTTACTTCTCGGACCATAATATTCGTTAATATTAGCACTTCCGATATATTGATTAGGAACAAACAGCCACCAATCAGGAGGTATGTGGTAATTAGGCCCATAAGCAATATGGATACTTACACCGGGTTTTATCGGAGCCCAGCCACAATATCCAGGGCTTGTTCTCCATAGAACCCAAGCGGGTCCCCAAACCGTATCCGGTACCCATATCCAACCATAAAGTGGATCATATAGCCAGCGACCGTAATGAAACGGTGCCCATCCCCATGAATAATCTGATGCCCATGTCCATCCAAATTGTGTAAATACCCAATGTCCACCACTGCCGTAAGGGCTGAATCCTGCACCTACACTGGGAATCCAGGCGTAACCATGTTCAGGGTAATTCACCCATGATCCGTATGGACTAAGCTCATCGTAAAAAACCTGAAAACTTACTCCACCGTGTGCATTTGCTTTATGGGGCAAAAGCCCGGTACTAAGGTTAAGTATAAAGAGTATAGCGAAAAATTTTATGATCGTTTTCATAGACTTACTTATTGATTAGCAACACTATTGCAAACGTCGTTCCATCACAAAGATTGATGATGCATAAGCATTGGGAATGTGTCTCCCAATATTCTGCTATACGGTAATCAATATTAATGATTAGAGGAAACAAACTGTTTATAGAATGCCATCAGCTGCTGAACTATCAAAGTGTTTCGAAACAGGGCTGCATGGAGAAACCCTTTTTCTGACATCTCCGTACGAAGCTTCTCGTCCTCCAGGATTTTGGTGATTGCCGAAGCCAGCTGTTCTTCATCAGAACAATCAACATAATATGCTGAATTCCCTCCAGCTTCACGAAGAACAGGAATATCCGAAGCTATCACTGGAACTCTGCAAGCAAGGGCTTCAAGTACCGGCATTCCAAATCCCTCATAAAAGGACGGGTAAATAAAAGCAGATGCAAGCTGATATATTTTTAATAGAACCTCGTTTGTAATTTTTTCAAGAAAAATAACCCTATGTTGAAGGTCATTCTTTTCAATATAATCCACTACTTTTTTTTTGTACGCCAGCGGTTTGCCTACCACCACGAGCATAAGATTTGATGGCTCTTGAAGGATATGCAGTGCCTTTACAAGAGTTAGTAAATTTTTCCGCGCTTCAATGGTTCCTACATAGAGCAGGAAGCGTGCAGGAAGATTTAAATTTACCCTGGTCTCCGTTAATTGGGCTTCATCAGCTTTATTAAAGAAGATTGGGTTGAGTATTGAATAAACAACTGATATTTTTTCAGCTTTGATCTGGTAATGTTCTATCAGGTCAGTTTTTGTTTGCTGACTTACTGCAATAATATGGTTTGCATCTCTGGCTGCCTGCAGACTTTTCGCGTGGTAGATCTTTCGATCCCATCCAAAGTAATATTCAGGGTACTTTTCGAAAATCAAATCATGTATGGTTACTACACTAGGAATATTATGAGTGTTGATCCCCATAGGAAGTTCATTGCTGAGTCCATGGTATATGTCTATGTGGTTTTTATGAAGATCATGAATGATACTTTTTCTGCGCCATATGGAGGACAGTATTTTATCGAAGGTAGAAGCAGGTGAATGAACAAAAAGGTTCTTTTGATCTGTTGGAAATTTAGTTGTAGCAGAAGGTGTAAAAAGATGATAATGATGCTCAGGATAATATGAGATAAGACTTTGAATTATCAGCCTGCTGTAATTGCCAAGACCGGCGTTGTTATGAAACGCTCTTTTTGCATCAAAACCAATATTCATGAACTTAGATGGTAATATGCTGAAAATATTAAATTGAATATGGCGCCCTATCTGAATTGAATATTGCCGACTCGATTTTCTACTGAGAGATTATAAATAGCCGATGTGTTGTAGTCTGAACAGCATTATGAATCTTAAGAAAATATAATCCTGTAGGAACTGAAGGGATACGTATTGTTACTCTTGCGTTGGATTTAATATGCACCTGTTGCGAAATCATAAGTTGTCCGGCAGCATCATATACTGACACTATGCCATTATAACTTTCTTCTGATGATTTGTTATTTAAAATGATGTCTCCATCAATTATGTTAGAAACAATGGTTGCAGTGGCACTTACAGGGTGCGTTGTGAACACAGCGCAAGCACTTCCTATATTGGGAGGAAGATGAGAATAGATGAAGGTGTCTGTCATCATTAGCAGCGTATCGAACTGTGGTGAATTAGTATTAAGACCATGGCCAAAACCAACAAAGGGCTTCAGGTACGATTCCACTCCATATTCCAAAGAAGCACGATGAATGATAAATCCGCCATATAAGTACAAGCTATCCTGGTTATAACCCTGCATATATGGTATGGTGGAATCTTCAGTACCATGAAATAACAAGTTAGGCTCAACCTCATATTGCAGCCAGGTGGTATCTGTGATGCCGCCCCAACAGCTTATTACGCTATTGATATGTGAAGAAAACCCTACATTTCCACTCGAGGCATCAAGCAAGCCAAGCGTATCGGTATTTAATACTGCGGCATTCGCTTCAGGCTGATCCCAGTAGGCACATGTTAAGGCAAGCACACCACCGGCAGAGGTTCCGGTAACAAAAAATGCTGCCGTGTCAAGACAGTATTGATCGGCAGTATCTTTAAAAAAGCGTATGGCCGATTTTGCATCTTGTGTAGCCATATACGTTGTTTGAAAGTTGTCTACCGTGGTTCCGTCGAGTTCAATTCCCAGACGATAATTTATGGAGGCAACAACAAATCCCCTCTTGGCGAAATACTCACCGAAGTCTACAGCCTTATCTGTTGTTTTATCTCCACCAGTGAACCCTCCCCCATGAATGTAGACGAGCAAAGGTCTGCGATAATTAACGGCTTCGTTGGGTTCGTAGAGATCAAGCTTAAGGTCTTCCGGAATTCCGGTAAAGAAATTAGTATTGTGACCATAAACGATGTCATTTGTAACATTATACCCGGAATAAACTTCATTGAGAAAAGCTCCGGGAGGAAGCTGGGCGATGGAGACAGATACACAAAATAAAAAAACAATTAATATAATGCTTAAACATTTACGTAATAACATACAGGCGATTTATGGCTTAAAGCTACTCGAAACATAATAGACTTTGATAATAGAACATGTACCGAGATAATCGCTGATGCTTATGTAAGTTGTACCGAAGGAGAGACTCGAACTCTCATGCCCTTGCAGGCGCTGCGCCCTGAACACAGTGTGTCTACCAATTCCACCACTTCGGCAAAGGATACAAAGGTAATTCTAAAATAAAATGCTGATTACTACACGAGGAAACCTGAAGGTATTAGGCCCGGGTTAGGCGGTAATTAGTAATATTAATTTTTGTCGGACGTTGATCAGCCATGCTGGAGGTTCTGCACAATTCCTGCATTGACAGAAATAAATGGAATTCACTTGTTGCG
>JACCZZ010000080.1 GCA_013695715.1 Chitinophagales bacterium
TGGGCTAAACTGGACACGCATTGGAAGTAATATGCCAATGGTTGCAGTTTATGACATTGAATTGAACACTATTGAAAACAAACTTATTGCCGGAACATTCGCCCGCGGTATTTGGACAATGGGATTAAACGAGATCACAGAGGTTGAGGAAATAATCAGAACTGATGATGGGGTATTATCTCTGTATTCTAATCCTGTAAAAGATATACTTCACTTTAAACTAAACGAAATAAAGGTTATTGAAGCTACTCTTACCAATTCTAATGGGCAAATAGTCTACAGTGATAAAATTGCTTCTTCTGATTCCAAATTTTCACTTCCGGTTCAATCGCTTCCTGATGGAATTTATTGGGTTGAAGCAAAAGCGGGTGGTAAAAGATGGGTCGAGAAGTTTGTAAAATATAATTAACATAGATTATATAAATGCTCCATTAATCATCTCCAGCATACAAATACTTAAAAGTATAAGCTGCAAGAGTTGCTCCGGCAAGAGGTCCTATAATGTAAATCCAGGCATTGCCAATACTGGTGCCTGAACCAATCACAAGATTGGCTACTGATCTGCCTATACCTACAGCAGGATTGAATGCTCCGCCAGATATGCCACCAATGGCCACCGCCATTGCCACTACAGTAAAGCCTATCGCCAGCCCGTAAAATGAGTTACCGGCATTGTCTTTTGCAGTTGCAACATTAAGCACTACATAAGTAAGGGCAAAGGTGCCAAGCAATTCAGCCAACAGGGGCATAGAGGAGGTAATATTCAGGGCCGGCTCCATTACAGTTGACTCATTTTTGCCGGTAATTACATGGCTCGTAAGGGCACCCAGAAATCCTCCCATTAGCTGGGCAGTCCAATAAAAAAACATCTCTGATATTTTCATCTTCCGGCGAATTACCATAGCTAATGATACAGCAGGATTATAATGAGCTCCGCTGATGTGACCTCCGGCAAAGACCATGACTGTTAAAATGGCTCCAATTGCAAGTGGCGCGAGCGTACTGCCAGAAGCTACCGCCCCACCAATCGTAAATACAAGGAAGAATGTTCCTATAAATTCAGCTAAAAATCTTTTCATGAGCTGCAGAAATAATTGAAAGGATTACTTGCATCGCAAAATAGAAATTAAAATGCATGTAAATAGCCCATCTTTTAATTTTTAATTTAGCCTCTGCTAAATAAAATCTTTAATCATGCCCATCTCTATTGGAGCACCTGCTCCAGAGTTTTCATTATATGATACATTCAAGAACAAAATTTCTCTTAGCAGTTTTAGAGGTAAAAAGGTGGTGTTGCTGTTTTTCCCATTTGCCTTTTCCGGTACCTGCACCCGCGAGCTTTGCGAGATGCGCGACAATTACGGCTTCTATGAACAATTGAATGCAGAGGTTGTGGGTATCAGTGTTGATTCTTTGTATACGAATGCGAAGTTTAAAGAAATGAATGGTTTTAACTTTACACTCTTAAGTGATTTCAATAAAGAGGTCTCTAAAGCGTATGATTCGCTCATTGAAAATTTTGCTTTTGATTATCACGGTGTTTCAAAACGGGCTTCATTCTTGATTGATGCCGATGGAAAAATTGCTTATGCTGAAATTTTGCCGTCACCAGGTGATTACCCTGATCTGACAAAGCTGAAGCAGGCGATAACCCATTTGAATTAATACTTAATTTTCATTAAACTTTAAAAACTAAATCAACAACTTATGAAACATTTTAGCTACCTTATAAGTTGCTGCATGCTTTGTGCAGTAAATTTATTTGCTCAGGTGATTCCAAATGCTGACATGGAAGCCTGGGAAGACTCAGGATCATTTGAAGAACCTGCTGGCTGGAACACAACCAATCCCCTGGTAATAACAGTAACTAAGACTACTGATGCTTACCAGGGACAGTATGCGGCACTGCTCGAATCAAAATCACTGGTGATCATTACTGTTGCCGGTGTTATGGCGACCGGCGATATTGTTCCAGAGGAGTTAACAGTGAAGGGCGGATTTCCTATTAATCAACCTTACACAAATTTTTCTGGATTTTATAAATACACGCCAAGCACAGACACATCCTCCGGCGAAGATACCTGCTGGATGGCAGCAATACTGACTAAATGGAACACTACAAATAATGCACGTGATACTGTTGCGATGGCAAATTTTTATGGAGGTGCGGCAGCAAATTATACCTTTTTTGATGTGCCGCTGAATTATATTGCTCCAGAATTACCTGACACTGCTTTAATAATCGTATTTACCACGCGCAATCCGCTCGGTGGGCCTGCCGGCAGTAAATTATATGTAGACGACCTTTCATTAAGTGGAGGTGTAGGAATTAATCTGATAAATGAAGATGAAGAGGTAAGTATATATCCAAGTCCGGTAAGCGATAATCTTGTAATAACCCTTGCGAACACTTCACAGGCAAAACAGGTAATTGTTTCAGATTTGCTTGGAAATAAAGTTGGTTCCTATATCGTAAACTCGGATAAGGTAAATGTGAATACAACATCCTTTGCAAACGGAATTTATTTTATAGAGCTACTTGATGATTCAAGAAATGTTCTTGCCACTAAAAAATTCTCAGTGAAACATTAAAGTAAAAGAAACAAAGAAAGCCCACCTATCAGACGATAGGTGGGCTTCTTTTTAATCTGAACTCGTCTTAAAATATTTTTCTGCCGAATATTGGTAAATTCCATTAAGGTTCTAAACTTCAGAATTGAGCCTTTGATTAATTAATTCACTCTCTTTCAACTTTTGGCTGCCGCTCTTTCATCTCCAATTCTTCCTCATGCCGCTCTTCGTCTTTAACCCACTTGTTTAATTCGTCTATATAAAAGTTCTTTTTTCCGTCACTGACCCGTGCGATGCCATTATGGAAGAATAAGGCATCATCATATTGGACGGGAATCTTGATATTTCCTTTTGCATCTATAAAACCCCATGTCTTATTTTGTTTAACTGCAGCAAGTCCTTCAGCAAAATTTCGGGCATCATCATATTGCAGAGGGATTGAAGCTTCTCCATTCCGATTGATGAATCCAAATTTTCCATCTTTTGAAACGCGTGCAAGTCCATCTATAAAATCATCGGCAAAGATATAAATGGGTTCAATGAGCCATTCACCTTTGTAGTTGATGTAACCATTCTTTCCATCAACGGCTACCCGTGCCATTCCGTTGAAAAATTGTGAGGCATCGTCATATTGCATTGGTATTGCGAGTTCTCCTTTTTCATTTATGAATCCCCGTTTACGTCCCATCATTACAATTGCAAATCCCTCCCGGAATTCGCTGCCTGCATCA
>JACCZZ010000090.1 GCA_013695715.1 Chitinophagales bacterium
TGGAAATATAATGGTGCCTGCAGTGATGAATGCTCATCACATCCCCGTAGCAGACCTTATGTGGGAACAGGGTATTACGTGAAAAGTAGATTATCGGCCATTGATTCACATATAACATCAATTTAAAAGGTATTATGAAGGATAATCTTATATCAAAACCTGCCAACGCTTTATTTTTTTACCTGAAATTAGAGGCATATCTTTGCCAAGTCTTCTAAAGATCTCTTGTTTTATAATTCAGGTATTTAGAATTCAACTTAATCTCTTCAATTTAATTTCTTATGAAGCATTTTTTTACCTCTCTTGTGCTCATTCTAATCTGTCGAATAGTCTTAGGACAGTTTAGTTATGTTTATCCGGTTCCCGGCTCTGCCCTCCATACACCTCAAACTACCATCCTGCTTAAAAATGGCGATTTGATAGACCGGCAATCATTAGTGAACGAGCAGCTTGTAGAAATTAGCGGATCATTAAGTGGTGTTCATGAATGGACTTGCCGCTTATCTGATGATGACAAGACAGTAATCATAAAACCTGATCAGGTGTTTGCCTATGGGGAAACAGTTTCAGTTACAGTGTTTGCTGCTTTAAGAAAACAAAATGGTGAATCCATTAATGGAACCTCTTTTAACTTTAAGATAAAAAATGAAGTTACTCCTGCACAGCAGGAAAAGATTAAGCAGGCCAAGCTGCAGAACTTCATTGATTCTTATGGATATGATCCTACTAAGAACAACAGCAATAAGCTTTATCCACTCGATTCGATGCCGACCTGGACCGTTAACATCAATGATAATCCTGCTCCCGGTATGTTTTTTTTTACCAACCATGAAGAGGGTATTTCCGGATCGCCTGAAACCAATTCCTTCACTACCATTATAAAAAATAATGGGCAAATTGTGTGGGCTCGCGATCAGGGACCCGATGGTCGTGACTTTAAAATAAATGCCAACGGATACCTTACATACTATAAATTAGATCCTCCCAGTTGGATGGTTATGGATTCTAATTACAACATCATTGATTCTGTGCAATGTAAGAATGGACTTGCAGATGAAACAAACAGCCATGATATGATGATGTACCCTGACGGTCATGTATTTCTTATAGCATGGGAAAATCAAACTATTGACATGACAGCTTATGGGGGTGTTGAAGATGCAATAGTTACGGGGCTGATTATTCAGGAGCAGGATGCAAATCGTGATGTGGTGTTTGAGTGGAGAAGCTGGGATCATTTCGAATTTACTGATGCAAATGACTATACTCCCCTCACGAATGCTACGGTGGATTATGTTCATGGAAATTCAGTTGAGCGAGATTATGATGGGAATGTCCTAATATCTTCAAGAAATATGGATGAGCTTACTAAGATTAACCATCAAACCGGCAACATTATTTGGCGTATGGGAGGAGAAAACAACCAGTTCACTTTTATAAATGACAACATCCCCACTCATTTTTCGTCGCAGCACGATTTACGTCGTATACCCAATGGCAACATCACCATATTTAATAATGGCAATCATCCTTCACCACCAATATCCAGCGCAAAAGAATATGCCTTGAATGAGGTAAATAAAATTGCGACACTTGTATGGTATTATGAGCATCCTGATGTAAATGGGGTGAATGTGTATGGCTCTGCTACAGGAAGTGTTCAGAGGCTGCCAAGTGGAAATACGGTAATTAATTGGGGGCTTGTTGCTCCAAATCTCCCAAATCATACTGAAGTAGATATGAGTAAGAATATTAAGTGGGAGATGAGTTTTGATGAGCCAGGGCAGAAAACGTATCGCATTCATAAGTATGCATGGAATCCTTGCAGCAGAATTACAGGCTATCTTATGAAAGCAAAGCCAGGTTCGTCCATGGCGCTTGTTGGTTGGGGTACAGCAACCGGCGCAATTTCTTATCAGGTGCAGTATCGTAAGCTTGGGACAAGTATGTGGCAATCAGTTAATACCGCTAAGTTGTCGGTTAAGTTAACAGGTCTTATTCCTGAAACAAAATATGAATGGCGTGTAAAAACATTGTGCTCTAAAACCCCAACTATTTCTTCTGCTTATTCTGAACTTGACACA
The DNA here is from genome assembly GCA_013695715.1 of Chitinophagales bacterium. Taxonomy (GTDB): domain Bacteria; phylum Bacteroidota; class Bacteroidia; order Chitinophagales; family UBA10324; genus JACCZZ01. Next base: position 2,085 of record JACCZZ010000090.1, read on the forward strand.
TTTAAAACCGATCCTTTAAGGACATCAAATGAGTTAATGGACAATGCAAATCTCCTTTCCTTATACCCTGTTCCAGCGCATGATCAGCTAACCATTCAATTAAATGAATCCTGTGAAGGTTCGCTTCTTATTACAAATATGATAGGAAGAGTTATGTATGAAAGCACTTTAAGGCAAGAATCAGGAGGTAGTATCAAGTTGGATATTAAAAATTGGAGCCCAGGTGCTTATATAGTTCAGTTAAGAGGTAACGAAAACATTGAAGTCAAAAAATTTATTAAAGAATAAGTAAGTAGAAATTCCCTTTTTTCTAATCGTATTTATAGAATTTTGTTCATCAGCTATGAAAAATATTTTTACCACCCTTATATTGATCCTTACTGTTGGAAGAGCCTGGAGTCAGTTTAGTTATGTTTATCCGGTTCCTGGCTCTGCCCTGCATACACCTCAAACTACCATTCAGCTCAAAAATGGTGATTTGATCGATCGGAAATCCTTATTGAACGAGCAGCTTGTTGAAATAAATGGATCATTGAGCGGTGTTCATGAATGGACCGCCCGCTTGTCTGATGATAACAAGACAGTAATCATCAAACCTGATCCCGTGTTTGCCTATGGAGAAACGATTTCAGTCATAGTGCATGCTGCTATAAGAAACCAAGGTGGTGAACCCATTAATGGCACCTCTTTCACCTTCCAAATAAAAAATGAGGTTACGATTGAACAGCAGGAAAAGATTAAACAGGCAAAGCTCCAGACCTTCATTGATTCTTACGGATATGATCCAAGTGCAAATACAACTAATAAGGTGATGAAGCCGCTCGATTCAATTTATCCGCTTGATTCAATGCCCACTTTCACCATTAACATTAACAACAATCCTGCGCCCGGTAGGTTTTTTTACACTAATCATGAAAATAACATCTCCGGACCACCGGAAACCAATTCCTTTACTACAATAATTGAAAATGATGGCACCATAGTATGGGCTCGCGATCAGGGCGAAAGTGGACGTGACTTCAAGTTAAATAATAATGGCTATCTAACTTATAATGATTTTCCCAAAGCATTGTGGATGATAATGGATTCCAGCTATAACGTTATTGATTCTGTGCAGTGTAAAAATGGTTACGAGCTATCAACCAATAATCATGATATGATGATGTACCCTGATGGTCATGTATTGCTTATGGCTTATGACAATCAGGTAATGGACATGACAGCATATGGGGGTTATGTAGATGCGGTGGTCCAGGGTTTTATAGTTCAGGAGCTGGATGCTAATCGTGATGTGATCTTTGAATGGAGAAGCTGGGATCATTTTCAATTTACGGATGCAAATGCCTATACCCCTCTTGATAAGGCGACGGTTGATTATGTACACGGTAATTCTCTTGAAAAAGATTTTGATGGAAATATCTTAATCTCATGCAGAAATATGGATGAGCTTACCAAAATTGACTTTGCTACCGGCAATATTATATGGAGGATGGGAGGTGAAAACAATCAGTTCACCTTTGTAAATGACAACATTCCCACTCATTTTTCATCCCAGCACGACTTGCGCCGAATAGCAAACGGCAACATCACCATATTTAATAATGGCAACCATCCTGATCCCCCTATTTCAAGCGCAAAGGAATATGCCCTTGATGAGGTAAATAAAATTGCTACTCTGGTGTGGTACTATGAGCATCCTGATGTGAATGGAGTTCACGTATATGGCTCTGCTACAGGCAATGCTCAGCGGCTCCCTAACGGTAACACTGTAATTGATTGGGGGCTGGTAGCTGTGGGTCTTCCAAATCATACAGAGGTTGATTCAAATAAAAACATTGTATGGGAAATGACCTTTGATGGTATAGGACAAAAAAGTTACCGTATACACAAGTATGAATGGTATCCTGAGATACCTACCATTACAAATGCTGAGCCTGTGAAGCCCTCTTCTCTGCTATCTATTTACCCAGTGCCAGCACATCACGAGGTTACTATTAAAATTAATGAGCCGTTAGCTGGTTCCATGGTTGTTCTAAACATGATAGGAGCCGTAATGGATGAATGCCATTTACAAAAACACGAATCAGGGATAATCCATCTGGGCATCAAAGACTGGAACCCGGGAGTGTATGTGGTGCAATTTGAAGGAGATGGACGGCGGGAAGTGCAAAAATTTATAAAGGAATAGATTTTTGAACCCACCCTTAGATAAAAATCAGCAGTGTCCTTAATAAAACTTACCAGGAAGAGTGCCAATTGTGGCCTGCTCTTTAATTTTTCTAACTTAGCAGGATCCAAAAACAGGATTTCAATGAAGAAAACATTACTCATTAGTTTATTATTTCTTTTTTTCCAAGCCGGATTTGCACAAACCGTTGTAAATAGCATAAATGCCCAATACAGAAATGGTCAAACCTTTATCAAATGGAATGTGATAACAGGAGATACTGGCTTCTACTATGTATATCGCTTCGACCATCAGATAACCAACAATAACATAGACAGTGCGAAATATGTAGGGCGGGTGCCGCATAATTTTTCGCTGAATTATTTCTTAACTCTCGGGACAAAGCAAGTAGTGGGTAGTCCGCAACGTTATTTTGTAATTAATCGAGATCCGTTAGATTCCTTAAATGAAAGTCAGTGTTTTTTTGTAGCAACCTGCTCTAAAGATAAATCTGTCTACTATGCTGTTACATCAGATTCTTTAGGTTTAGATGGCACTATGGTAGAAAACAGATATATTATTCCTGGTGCAAATTCTATTATGTCCAGCGTTTCAGAAAAAGTAGCTCCTATAGAAGCTATTTTGCAGATAGATGACTTGCCATTGCTTATTGATAGCACCTTATTCTATGATGCTTATACTGTTTTTGGCGGAAATGTAAAAACCCAGTATACACCTGAAATGACCAATGAAGGATGTCTCCCCTTTAATATGGGAATAGTACCAGATGACGATCCGGCAGGGCCTAATGCATCTACGTTCTTCTTTTATGGAGGCGGTGGAAATGCATACGAGAATGTGAGCGGGATTCATATTGA
>JACCZZ010000110.1 GCA_013695715.1 Chitinophagales bacterium
TGCAAAGCGTCTGCGGAACCCAGCCACTCAACGAATCTGTCATTACGATGGGACCCGATTTCACCACACCTCCAATGAGATTTGGTGAAGATGTAAATACGTCTTTCGAAGTGGAAGTATTTCCTAATCCTGCTTCAGAAAATGCAACCATCTCTTTCTCATTAGATGAGGAATCTCAGGTGAGAATAGCATTGATGGATGTTAATGGAAAATTGATCAAGGAAATTGCAAATGCAAAATACAGTGAAGGAATTTATCAACTATCATTTAACAGTAAAGATTTATCATCAGGTGTTTATCTTATTCAGTTAACCACAAATGAAGAACTTGTTTCCAAGAAGCTTGTGATAGAGCGATAGAAAATCAGCTACTTAAATTATTTAGTTAAAAACCCTCTCCACAAAAGAGGGTTTTTTCATTAAAATCGGAAGTAGTCGCGGAAATTGAAGTTAGAAACAGATTGCTGTTTAACTACCAGGAATCAATTTAATGCTTTATCATCTACCTTAGCGAGCCAGTTATTTATTGCATTCACCGTATTGGTGAAAGTCTGCTTTTCAAAAGGTGAATCTAGTTTTGCAATTTTCACCAGTTCAAGAAATGATTTGCTTCCTCCCTCGTCGCACAAACGAATATAATTTTTAATTGCTTCATCCCGATCGATATTAGCTTTAATCCAGAATTGAAAAGCGCAAATTTGTGCAAGGGTATAATCTATGTAATAGAATGGATGTTTGTAAATGTGTGCCTGTCTTTGCCAAAAACCACCAAGTTCAAGGTACTCATTGTTCTCATATACACGATGGGGCAGGTATTTTATTTCCAGGGATCTCCAGTAAGATTTTCTTTCTGCCGGCGTAAGGTCAGGATATTGATAGATATGATGCTGAAATTCATCAACAGCAACTCCATACGGTAAAAAGATCAAAGAGTGGCTGAGATGCGCAAACTTATATTTCTCTGTCAGGTCATCAAAAAATAAATTCATCCACGGCCAGGTTAAAAATTCCATGCTCATAGAATGTATCTCGGCGGCCTCACTGGTTGGAAAAAAATATTCCTCAATTCCAAGATGCCTGCTGCAGAAAGTTTGAAAAGCGTGACCTGCTTCGTGCGTTAGCACATCAATGTCGTTCGATGTGCCATTGAAATTTGAAAATATAAATGGGCTTCGATTTTCGCTGATAAAAGTGCAATAACCGCCACTCGCCTTATTTGGCTTGTTCACGAGGTCCATCAATTCATTGTCGAGCATAAATTGAAAAAACTCTCCTGTTTCCGGCGACAGTTCCCTGTACATCTTAGCAGCATTATTGATAATCCATTCCGGAGATCCTTTAGGTTGCGCATTTCCACTGATGTAATCAAGTGGCTCATCATAATACATTAAGGTATCTAAATCAAGCCGTTTTTTCTGACGTTCCTTGAGGTTTGTTACAAGAGGAACAATTTTTTCTTCTACCATTTTTCTAAATCCTCTAACCATTTCTGCATCATAATCGGTGCGGCACATCCGCATATAACCGACTGTGACAAAATTTTCAAAGCCAAGCTTTTGTGCAATGGTATGCCGCACCTTCACAAGATCATCAAAAATGCGATCGAGTTCTGCTGAGTGTTCAACAAAAAATTCATCAGTCTTTTCATGAGCAGCCTTTCTGGTAAGCCTATCTGAAGCAAGCTTATATGGAACCATACCAGCAAGATTTAATACTTTGTCATCAAATTCAATTTCTGCTGATGCAATGAGCTTCGTGTATTCTGTTGTAAGCTCATTTTCATGCTGCAGCTCATGGATGATTTCCGGTGAAAAAGTTTTTCTCGTCATCTTTGCAATCTCAAATAATTGCCTGCCATATTTTTTTTCCAGCTCAGATCTAAAAGATGAATCTATTAACTGCTTATAAAACTGTGACACCAAATCAAGATAGATCGGATAGTTTATGTCGAAATAATTTTGCTCCTCTTCAAAAAAAGGATCACTCGTATTGATAGTATTCCGGATATTAGCCACGTTGCTCATGCTTTCAAAGTGCGCCCTATGCTGATATATTTTATCTATTACCTCCATTTGGGCAGATGATGAAGTAGCGCTTCCGAATTGTTGCAGCAGGTTGCTGAACTCTTGCTTCATGCTCCCGAGATCAGGCCGCTGGTATATTATTTCACTAAATTTCATAATTCAATAATACAAGGTTAAAAATTAAGTATATTGGCTGTAAGCGAAATATCAATCTTATATCTCTCTCATCCATTCATCCTCCACCCATACTCTTTCTACCTGCCCTCCAATTGGGGGATTTATTTTTGAAACGCGTACTTGAATATTTTTTATGGAAGGATAGTCGGATGCAATTTGCATTATTATTTTCTTCACTACCTGTTCAATTAGTTTTGCTGGTTTCGCAACAATGTGCTTTATCAATATATAAATTTCCTCATAGTTAATGGTGTTGTTAATGTCATCCATTCTTTCCTCTATGTTAGAATCAATCATCATCCTAACAGATACTTCTATTTTATTTCCCAGCAATTGCTCTTCCTTATAAAATCCAATACCAGTTTGAAATTTCATTCCTTCAAGAGCGATTATCATTGTACAGGTTGTTTTTTGATATCTTCTAATGGTTCAAATATCATAACAAGAATTCATAAATGGGAGATAAGAAGATGAAGGATGTGAATATTTATTAATACGGTTCTTCGGAGCAATTAATAGTCACCTCTCACAAAAATTGCAATCCATACATTTGCGCCACAAAAACCATCCAATGTATCACGACCGTTTTCAGCAACCAGATTACTATCAGGTAGATGAGTTGTTTACAGATGAGCAGAAACTAATTCGTGATACGGTGAGAGCCTGGGTGAAAAAAGAAGTTTCACCCATTATAGAGGAATATGCACAACGAGGCGAGTTTCCAAAGCATCTAATAAAAGGACTCGCTGAGATGGGGTGTTTCGGGCCAACAATTCCGGTAGAGTATGGTGGCGGTGGATTAGATTCGATCTCATACGGATTGATGATGCAGGAGATTGAGCGTGGTGACTCTGGTATTCGTTCCACTGCCTCAGTGCAGGGATCACTTGTCATGTATCCTATATATGCCTATGGTAGTGAGGATCAGAGGAAAAAATATCTGCCTAGACTGGCAAGCGGAGAGTGGATGGGTTGCTTCGGATTAACTGAGCCTGATTATGGATCGAACCCTTCGGATATGATATCTAATTATAAAGATGCCGGTGATCACGTAGTACTAAATGGCGCAAAAATGTGGATCTCAAATGCTCCCTTTGCCGACGTAGCAGTGGTGTGGGCTAAGGATGAGGCCGGAGACATTCGCGGATTAATTCTGGAGCGAGGCATGAAAGGATTCACAACTCCGGAAACTCATGGCAAATGGTCGCTGCGAGCGTCTGCAACAGGTGAGCTGGTTTTTGATAATGTGCAAGTACCCAAGGAAAATATTTTCCCTAACGTGAAAGGATTGAAAGGACCTCTTGGTTGCCTCACAAAAGCCCGATATGGCATTGCGTGGGGAGCATTAGGCGCAGCAATGGATTGCTATGATTCGGCCCTTCGATACTCGAAAGAACGAATTCAATTCGGAAAACCTATCGGGAGTTTTCAGTTAACTCAGAAGAAGCTCGCTGAGATGATTACTGAAATTACAAAGGCGCAGCTTCTGGTTTGGCGGCTCGGCGTTCTGGTTAATGAAAACCGAGCAACACCCGGACAAGTATCGATGGCAAAACGAAACAGTGTTGAGATCGCCCTTAATATATCAAGGGAAGCACGTCAGATACATGGTGGAATGGGTATTACAGGGGAATATCCCATCATGCGACATATGATGAATCTGGAATCTGTGGTAACCTATGAGGGAACTCATGACATCCACCTGCTGATTACAGGCATGGATGTTACGGGCTTGAATGCCTTCAAATAAGTACTTATTGTAAAATTTAGCCTGTTGGAATATTCCTATAGAGAAATATAAAATTGTTGAATATGCCGGTGTAACTCTGTCTTGATAACTTCAATAAATTAATTTTTCTTTCCCGGTAGCAATGGAACAAACTTAAAGTAATCATATACCTCTTCCTTTACTTCATCTGCAGAGTATTTTATGAAACGCTTCATCACCTGCAATTCGCCGGCTCCCACCGGTATAACAAGTATTCCTCCAGCTCTGAGTTGCGCTATAAGGTTTTCGGGAACGAATGGTGCTGCTGCCGTTACCAAAATTTTGTCAAACGGCGCAAATGTCGGCAACCCATCATAGCCATCTCCATAAAAACATTTCACTTGTGAATACCCAAGCCATGCCAATGTTTTTTTAGCCTTCTCATATAATGTTTTCATTCGCTCAATGGTAAATATTCTGGCATTCATCTCTGCAAGAATACATGACTGATATCCTGATCCGGTGCCCACTTCAAGAATTCTGTCACCTCTTTTTACCTCTAATAATTGAGTTTGATAGGCAACAGTATAAGGTTGGGAGATTGTTTGTCCTTCACCTATCGGGAAAGCATTGTCTTCATAAGCCCTCTCTATAAAAGCACTTTCGAAAGCAAATAAATGACGGGGCACTGCTTCCATAGCCCGCAATACCTCTGCATCTGAAATTCCACGGGATTTAATCAGCTCCACCAGCCTTTTTCGCATGCCCCGGTGTCGGAAAGTGTCTGCCTGATTCATTAAAAGTATCTGGAAATGATGATGATTATGCAAAGGTAATTTTATACTGACTTAATGGGCAATGATTAGTTTGAACAGCAGCTGTAATGCCCATCGTATAAGTCTTATTTTAAAACAAATTGGATTGCAGGAGCTTCCCTGTTACTAACAACTATATACTCCTTAAGGATTCGGCATAATTTTTACTTTTGGCTCTGCCTGTTCTTAAATCGTAAATACCCAAATGAAAAATATACAATTATTGATGCTGGCAATGATGGCAGCTATGCCGGTTGTTGCACTGAATCCCTCAAAAGAGTACGCCACATTACCAAGCGACTATGGCATGGACTATAAAGAAGTTACAATCCTTGCTACAGATGGTTTAAAACTTAATGCATGGATATTTAAGCCGATGTCTGAAACCAAAAAATTTGTTGTGATAAGTGATGATGGCAATGGAAACATGGCCGATAACATTGAGATAGTTGCGCAGTTTCTTTCTGCAGGCTATAATGTGCTCAGCTACGACTACCGTGGGTACGGCAAGAGTGATTCATTTAACATCAATCAAAAATTTTTCATCTATCCGCAATTTGTGAAAGATTTACAAGGTGTCTTAGATTATATGAGGAAAACATATAGTCCGGGGATGTGTGAATTGTATGGAATTGGTATAGGAGCTGGCCTCTCAATTGGTGTTGGATGCAACAGCACGCAGGTGCGAAGGATTATAGCCGATGGTCCGTATCTGTCTTTTGAAGATACAAAAAATAAATATCAGGAAAAACGTCAACAACAAATGATGATGCCGCTTGCCTATGATAAGAATTATATGGAGCCGCTTTACGCATTACAAGACGGAAAAACCCAGGATAACCTTTCAGGTATAATGATTATTGTAGGACAGAATGATGATCTGGCCGGGCCTGAAGACATCAAGCAACTGCAAAAGGTGCATTCAAAAAACCTGGTGGTTTATACTGTACCGGGCAGCACGAATGAGAAAAATTTTGAATCGAACAAAAATGCTTACTTCGATCAGGTAAAGAAATTTCTAAATAGCCACTAATCTCACAGTCTTAAAGTACGAAAGATAGGTGTGAAACAGAGTTAAGCACTCCATTAGTTCATTGTACTCAGGCTAACTTGCTAACAGAAAGTTTCGCATGCATTGCATCTGCAAGTGAGGTGCGGTCAAGAATAGCCGCAGTTGCATCCCGCACATGCTTCATTACTTTTCTGATTTCACAGGTGCGCTCATCCTTGCATTCAACGCAACGCACATACGCTGATTTGCTTACACATTGCACCGCAGCTAATGGACCATCAAGCACGCGGATGATTTGACCCAGGTAAATTTTATCAGGAGATTTGGCTAATGAATAACCGCCACCTTTACCCATACGGCTATAGAGAATCCCCTGCTTCTTCAATTCCAGAAGAATATTTTCAAGAAATTTTTTAGGAATGTATTCAGCCGAAGCGAGGTCAGAAATCAGAACAGGGCCCTGTTCATAACGACGCGCAAGGTAAAATGCAGCCTTTAATCCATATTTTGCTTTATGCGAAAGCATCGTTCAACATAAATATTTCAGATAAATAATCTTATGAAGCTCTTTTTAGTTCAGTAATGCAAATTCTATCAAAGATGTATCACTTCCCCATATGCAGCAGCAGCGGCTTCCATTATTGCTTCACTCATTGTTGGATGCGGGTGAACAGCTTTGATCAGCTCATGACCAGTTGTTTCCAGCTTTCGTGCAGCCACGCATTCCGCTATCAGCTCCGTAACGTTTGAGCCAATCATGTGTGCCCCAAGAAACTCTCCATATTTGGCATCAAAGATCAGCTTTACAAAACCTTCTTTAGCTCCGGCCGCGCTTGCTTTCCCTGAAGCACTAAAAGGAAATTTTCCGACCTTAATCTCGAAGCCTGCATCTTTCGCTGTTTTTTCTGTGTAGCCGACAGATGCTATTTCAGGTGAGCAATAGGTACATCCCGGCAAATTATTATAATCCAAAGGCTCTGGATTTTTTCCTGCGATTTTTTCCACACAAATTATTCCTTCTGCACTTGCTACATGTGCTAAAGCCGGACCTTTAACGATGTCACCAATTGCATAGTATCCCGGAATGTTTGTCTGATAAAAATCATCTACAACCACCTTTCCTTTATCTGTTTTTATTCCCGTTTCTTCAAGACCAATGTTTTCTATATTACTTGAAACTCCTGCTGCGGAAAGCACTATTTCACACTCCATCACCTGTTGTCCCTGAGATGTTTTTACATAGACTCTATTCCCAGATTCTGCGGCTTCTACCTTTTCAACAGCCGAATTCGTCATAACAACAATGCCCTGCTTTTTAAAGCTTTTTTCCAGCTCTTTCGAGATTTCTTCATCTTCCACAGGTACAATGTTGCGTAAAAATTCTATGAGGATAACTTTTGTACCTAAGGTATTGAAGAAGTATGCGAACTCACAACCAATTGCACCCGCTCCTACAATCACCATAGTTGCTGGTTGCTTCGGCAACACCATTGCCTCTCTGTAACCAATAATATTTTTGCCATCCTGATGCAGAGTCGGCAATATTTTAGAGCGGCTTCCTGTAGCAATCATAATGTTCTTTGCTGTCATTTCAGTAATCTTACCCGAATTATCGACAACCTCGATCTTGTTTCCGGGTTTTACTCTGGCGGTGCCCATAACAACATCAATCTTATTCTTTTTCATAAGAAATTGTACGCCACGGCTCATTCCATTCGCTACATCACGGCTGCGCTTTACTATGCCGTCAAAATTAATTTTGCTTTCAGAAACTGTGATTCCATAATCCTGAGAATGCTTTATGTACTCAAAAACGTTTGCACTTTTCAAGAGAGCCTTAGTTGGAATACAGCCCCAGTTCAAACAAATGCCCCCAAGCGATTCCCGCTCCACTATTGCTGTTCTCAAGTTTAGCTGAGAAGCTCTGATGGCCGCTACATATCCTCCCGGCCCACTACCAATCACGATTAAATCGTAATTCATACTCGTTTGCTTTTTTTAAAATAGGCCACAAGGTAGAAAAGAGTTTGTTGTTATATGGTCCGAGTGGAATGACCAGGAAGATGTTGGATTGACCAATGTAAAAGGATACTCTTTCGATGTTGCAAAAATTTCTTATTTCTATTCCGTACATTCGTGCCTCAATTGTTTTTTTTTGATGAACATGCTGGAACGAATTACCATAATTCCTGATCTCTGCAATGGCGAGCCTACAATCCGTGGAATGCGCGTTACTGTAAAAGCTATAGTAGAATATATTGCTGCAGGAGAGACAAAAGAATCTTTGTTAAAAGCATACCCTCATCTGAGTGACAATGATATTAATGCCGCTGTTGAATATGCTTCAGGACATTTACTCTAAACACACCTCTATAATTAGCATTGAGCGAAGCAAGCGAATTAATTAAAACAATGTCTTGCTGACTCTTCTGGTAAGAGAATCAAATTAATATTGAAGAGGGACGGGTGTGTTTCATTGTTTACAATGGAATACATCGAAGAGTGGATAGTACAAGTTGCCCAAGAAATATGCGTCTTCACCTCGCCATGTTCTACGTCGCTTTTGGAAAAAATCTGACAGAGAGGCAATAATTTATTTGGATATTGAGATATTTTGGTTGAAGTACATTCTTCCTTCCTTCAATTAATCCATTTTGTAAACAGCCATAATCGTAATGCCCTGCACCTTTATTTCATAAATTTTTTCTTTTGATAAATCTTTCGGGCGCTCACTTCTATAATTGGTGATGTAGTAATCAAATTGACCTTCTTCCCGAACGATGTGAATTCTTTGCTGGTCATGGTCACTCAACCAGATGAGATTCCATTCACAGGGGTCAACTTTCCAATTAACATTTATACTTCCGTCAGGCACATATTTCACCAGGAATTCCAATGCATTGCGATAGGATAATCCCCAATAATCTTTCTCGAAATAATCCGCTGCATACTTTCTTCCGATTGCATTAAAAAATGCATATTGATATGGATGGTATCGAATCATAAATACTATAATATAAATTGTAGTAATGAGAAAAACCAAAGTTGAAGCTGCAGGAATAAAAAAGCGATTCAGGCTTTCTATTTTATTTTGAAGAAGTGATCGAAATCCCTGCACAGCAATGAGTACAAAAGGGGGGTAAATAAAGAATAGATGCCTCCCATCATCATAGGTGCTCGAATGCAATGCAATAGCTGTGATGATTGGTAGAAGCAGCCAGGTAATCATGATCATCCACTGAATAGGAATTGTCCTTCGCTTTGTAATTATTTCTATGGCGAGGCTGGTTGTTCCTGCTAAGAAAAAAAACCACCAGCCTAAAGGAATAATGATTACCATCCAAACCACTATATAATACCACGGAGTTTGCAATGAATGTACTGTTTCACCCATAAAAAAAGTGGTGACCTCATAAGGGTGGCGACTCATTACTGCAACGGCTTTAAAGAACTCCTCAACCGGATCGTGCCAGAAGGTTGGAAAAAAAACATACACTGAAACGGGATACAGAAGCATGTAAACGAAGATCATTTTTATTTCCTTTTGCGATAGCTGCTTGCTGAAATACATAACGGCTACAGAAAGGAAAACTATTAGAGGGAAAAAAACTCCTGCCACACGTGCTCCGGTAAGCATTCCTGAAAAAATAATCATCAACCATATGTAAGACCACTTTCGCCGCTCAATCCATATAACAAGCAGGTAAGCATTTACCACAAATAAAAATAGAAACGGAAGATCTTTTGAATTATAAAAGCTGTGGATGAACTGCCGGGGTGAAAGGACAAGCAACAAACAGGCTACTAAAGCCAGGCGATAATCGTGAAAAAGGCGCAGCGCCAGCAAATAAAAAAATATTGAACCCACCCAGCAAAACATAAAATTGAATAGATGACGACTCAGGTAAATGTCGCGTTCGCTTTCAAGCTGAAGGATTTTTTCTGGCGCAGCTTCAAAACCAGCTATAAAGGGATTCAGGTAACAGTTGTCATTCCGTAGCAGGTCGTTGTTCTTACCAAAAATATAATCCCAGGTTGCTATGCCGACCTGCCGCTGCAATGGTTCATCCCAGGACACACCATAATCGCTAAAGATAGCAAGGCCAACAATAAGCAGCCCTAAAAAAAAGAAAATGGGCAACCAGCGATCTGTCTGTCGAAGTTGAAAGTGTTGCAACATAAATGGCTTTCAAAGTAATACTTTCTCTTTCTTATTTTCTTATAGTATCGGCAATCAACACCCCGTCATTTGTTAATGAAACTTAATCTGTATAAATTCAACTTCTTATATCATGAATGATTTAGACATAATAATTATTGGCGCTGGAGCCTCAGGATTGATGGCTGCAAGAGAAATGTCAAAAGCAGGATTAAAGGTTCAAATACTTGAAGCCCGAAACCGCATCGGCGGTAGAATTTTTACATTGAAGGGAGAACAATCAGTACAGCTTGAATTAGGTGCTGAATTTATGCACGGCCATCTGCCTGTTACGTTGCAATTGATTAAAGAAGCAGGTCTTAAATATTCTAAGATGGAAGGAAAAACCTTTCAATTTAAAAATGGAGAACTCAAAAAAGATGCTGAATTCATTGAAGACTGGTCTCCGTTCATAAGAAAACTAAACCAGCTCGATAATGACATGAGCATTCGTCAATTTCTCGATGAATATTTTGCCGAAGAAAAATATGAGGAGCTTCGCAATTCCGTAAAAAGTTTTGTCGAGGGTTATGATGCTGCTGACACAAACTATGCAAGTGCATTTGCACTTCGTGAAGAATGGAGCAACGAAGGGGAGTGGACAAACTTTCGCATTATTAATGGTCACTCATCAGTAATGGAATTCTTGGCTAATGACTTCAAGGAAGCTGGCGGAATAATTAATCTTGACACTATTGTTAAAGAAATAATATGGAAACACAGGCAGGTAGAAGTGGTTACAGCAGATGGTAAAACCTATGAGTCACAGCAGATCCTTATTACCGTTCCGGTATCAGTGTTGCGGGCAAACCCAAACAGCAAAGCGGGGATAGCCTTCAACCCTGAAATACCACTGAAGATTGAAGCTTCGCGTTTAATTGGCTTTGGGTCAGTAATAAAAATTTTACTCCAGTTCAGAGAACCGTTTTGGAATTCCAGGGAGTTTGAAAATGGAAAGTATAAAAACTTCAGCTTTATTTTTTCTGATGCTCCAATACCCACATGGTGGAGCCAACACCCTCAGCCTTCATCATTACTTACCGGTTGGCTTGCTGGCCCTCAGGCAGAAAAGCTTAAGGATGTTTCAGAAGATAAAATTCTGAAGATGGGGATTAGTTCTCTAAGCGAAATTTTTAAAATAGAAAAAGACGGGATTACTTCATATTTAATTGATTCCCATCTTGTAAATTGGAATTCCGATCCGTTTACTTTAGGCGCTTATGCTTATGCAACAGTTAATACATTGCAAGGCAGAAAAGTATTAAATGAGCCGGTGGATAAAACCTTATACTTCGGTGGAGAAGCGCTCTACGAAGGCGCTGAAATGGGAACTGTAGAAGCGGCACTTGCAAGTGGAAAGAATGTGGCGCGGAGAATTATTGAAGATCATTGATCAAATAATGGAATGATCAAAACCGTTTTAATTCAATACGACTTTTAAAAAATACATTTCCGTTAATAATGCCTACATTCCACATTCCAATCATTTTAAGACCACCTTTCAATCTGTATCCTATAATATGGAAACACCATCCGTTTACGATCGCTTTAATAAATGGGCGCGCACTTCGGTCACACTAAAGTTGATTTCAATTGGAATATTAATTCTCATTCTTCTTATTCCAACTTCCATGCTTACTTCCTTAATCAAGGAGCGACAGGCTATACGTGATGATGCAACTAACGAAGTAAGTTCAAAGTGGGGTATGCAGCAAACTATCGGAGGGCCGGTACTCACAGTGCCCTATACAGAACTTGTAAAAAACGATAACGGATACCTTTCTCCCATTCGGAAAGGAAACAAATGTGCAGATCAGTTCTCCCTGGAGAAGTCCAAGCTTTGAAGGATCATTTCTTCCAGATTCACGAACAATAAATGACTCAGGCTTTACTGCTCAATGGCAGGTATTGCAACTTAATCGCAATTATCCGCAGCAGGGGACAGGAGTCTTCATTCCATCTCTTGCAAAATCCACTGATGTTTACGATCCTTATTTAGAGGAAAACTCTGCATTTGGAGTGAAGCTGTTATTACCTATTGATGAATACCAGAAGACCCTGCGGTCAGTCAAGTATTGTTAATGTTTATTATAATCACCTTTCTTACCTTCTTTTTTGTAGAGGTTCTTAGCAAAAGAAGGATCCATGCCATTCAATATCTGCTCGTAGGAAGCGCCATATGCCTTTTCTATGTGCTGCTGCTCTCTATTTCTGAGCATCTGCTTTTTGGAACCGCATATTTTATAAGCAGTGTCAGTATTTTAATTTTGGTGACCGCCTATGCATGGGTAATATTTAAGAACAACATGCTTACTGGAGTTTTTGCGGCCATATTTGCCATCCTCTACGTTTTTTTTTATTCCTTGTTGCAATTGGAAGATTATTCTTTGCTGCTTGGGAGCATAGGACTTTTTATCATTTTAGCAACCATTATGTACCTCACAAGGAAAGTTAATTGGTACGGGGAAGAATGATTATAGGTGATTAACTATTCAGTAAATCTATTTTAGCTTCTTTCTTTTAGGGTTTTCACTCCCAACACCTCTGCAAATTCAATAACCGGATCGGATGCAAGTAAATGGGGTGCATTTTTCATTAATGCTTCGGCTACTTTACCTGCCAGATGAGCTTTGCGACCCTCATCATGAGGGAAAGTATCGAATATCCCAAAAGTTGATGGTCCGAGTTTGATGCCATACCAGGTTAAGGTATCAGGTTCATCTTCCACCAGGGGTAAGCCACTTTTGAGGAAATCAGCTACTTCTTGTTCTTTGCCAGGCTTGGCTTCCAGCCTTACAAGCAATGCGATTTTAATCATGTTATTTAGATTTGAAAGGAAAGTATATATATCAATACCTCTCTACGTAATAACTAAAGAGATGGATGTTTAAATCCGGATAACATTTTATAAATCCATACCAACCAACGCGATAACCTATTATTGTTTTCACTGCAAAGTACTTTCATGAACCTCGGGCCAGATATCATAAAAAACGTAATCATTAGTCATCAAATTGATTTATAACCCTATTGCCTGTGGCACAGTTGCGCCTAAGGGGGTATCGTGGCTGAATTTTCTTACTCAGGCCACGGATTTGATAGCACATAACTTCAATAGTTCTCTGAGATACTAATAAGCTGAAAGACTTACTAATCTTCAATATTCATCTGTCATTCAATGCAACTCATGCACAATATTCAGAGTGAATTGCTCACACAGCTTCTTTCGGGTATAAGTATCCTGAAGAAAGAGGGAACACACCATTTGGCAAGCGTTGTAGTATAGAGTATTAAAATTCTTAACTTATGCGAATCATTTCTACAAGAGTTCATGGTATTCTTGATTATCTCGTGGGCATCCTTTTAATAGCAGCTCCGTGGATTTTTGGGTTTGCCTTTGGAGGTGCAGAAACTTATGTTCCTGTTGCTTTGGGTATATCTGCCATTGTTTATAGCTTGTGTACTAACTATGAACTAGGTGCTTTCCACCTAATTCCAATGCCAGCACATCTGTGGCTCGATCTGCTGAGTGGAATTTTTTTGGCTGCTTCACCTTGGCTTTTTGGTTTTCATGAAAAGGTTTACTTGCCCCATCTGCTTGCTGGAGTAACTGAGATCATTGTTTCATTACTTACCCAGCGCAAGCCCTTCATAAATGCTGCCCCAAAAACAAATAGCGCAAGCACTTAGGCAGCATAAGGTTTATTGAGCTGTTATCAATTTATACCAAATAGTGGTACGGATATCTTTCTGTGAATTGCTACACCTACTGCTATCTTTGCCTCATGTTTTATAATCACATCATTGAGACTATCGGGAATACACCATTAGTTAAGCTGAACAAAGTTACTAAAGGAGTAAAGGCAACGGTACTTGCAAAGTTAGAGACATTCAACCCTGGCAATTCTATTAAAGACCGCATTGGTTTGAAGATGGTAGAAGAGGCAGAGAAACGTGGTGATCTGAAGCTTGGCGGAACAATCATAGAAGGCACTTCTGGCAACACCGGAATGGGACTCGCCTTAGCCGCAATAGCCAAAGGATATAGATGTATTTTCACTACAACAGATAAGCAGTCTAAAGAGAAAGCCGATATTCTAAAGGCAGTAGGAGCAGAGGTAATAGTTTGTCCTACGAATGTAGAACCTGAAGATCCGCGTTCATATTATTCAGTATCGAAACGTCTTTCAGAGGAAACACCCAACTCATGGTACCCGAATCAATATGATAATCTTGACAACCGGCAGACACATTATGACACTACGGGTCCTGAGATCTGGAATCAGACATCAGGAAGAATAACTCATTTCGTTTGTGGGGCCGGCACCGGAGGAACTATCACAGGCATCGGGCGATTTTTAAAAGAAAAAAATAGCTCGATTAAAGTGTGGGCCATCGATACCTATGGCTCTGCGTTAAAGAAATATCATGAGACGGGAATTCTCGATCCGAACGAAATTTATCCTTACATCACGGAAGGCATAGGGGAGGATATAATTCCCAAAAATTACGACTTCACGGTAATTGATCATTTTGAAAAAGTAACGGATAGAGACGCTGCTCTTATGGCGAGAGAGATCACCCGCAAAGAAGGCATCTTCGTAGGTTATTCATGTGGCTCTGCCGTGCAGGGCTTGCTTCAGTTAAAGGATCAGTTGACGGAAAGTGATGTAGTGGTCGTAATTTTTCCTGATCATGGAAGCCGCTACGTTGGTAAAGTTTATAACGATGAATGGATGCGTGACAGAGGTTGGCTGCAGGTAAAAACGGTAAGGGATATTGTTGAATCGAAAGCAGGGGGTCAAATAGTAACTATTCATCAAGATAAGAATGTTGCTGAGGCTGTTGCTCTTATGACAGCAAACGACATAGATCAAATGCCTGTAATGGAAAATGGTAAAATGGTTGGTTCCCTCAGTGAAACGGGACTCTTATCTAAACTAATGAACGATCATGGGTTGAAAGGATATGCAGTGAAGGAGGTGATGGAGAAACCCTTCCCAATTGTACCTGCCGAAACAATCATTGAAAAATTAAGTACGATGATGAACAAGGAGGTACCAGCAGTTATTACCCATGATGGATTAAACAACATGCATATTATTACGAAGTCGGATATTATCAGGGCTCTTTCTAAATAACATGTGAAATCAGCTTTGTGGCTTTGCTAAGATGAAAGCTTCCTGAAATGATCACCAATAAAAAGGTTGCTGTAAAAAAAATTTTTGATCAACTTGGAAGGGAGGTCGAAGTTCCATTCCCACCTAAAAGGATTATATCCCTAGTTCCCTCACAAACAGAACTGCTTTTTGATCTTGGGTTAGATCAGGAAATTGTTGGAATTACTAAATTCTGCATTCATCCTGAGGATATTTTTAAAGTGAAAAAGGTTGGAGGCACTAAAAATCTGAATTTGGATAGAATAAAAATTTTAAATCCTGACCTGATCATTGCTAATAAGGAAGAAAATGATGAACAACAGATTAAATTATTAATGCAACAATATCCCGTTTGGATAAGCGACATCAAATCTTTGGAAGATGCTTACCAGATGATAGGAATAGTAGGAGAGATGGTAAACAGGAAAGAAACCGCTGCAGCCTTGATAAATGATATTAAACATGAATTCCGAAAAATCAGTTATTTAAAAAAGAAGACCTTAGTTAACACACCCACTGCCGGGTACTTAATCTGGCGTAATCCTTACATAACTGTTGGGAATGGCACTTTCATAAATTCAATGCTTGAATTAGCGGGCTTTACCAATGTTTTTATTGACAGGCCCCGCTATCCTGAAATCACCTTAAAAGAACTAATAGAGCGATCACCACAATACCTTCTGCTCTCTTCAGAACCCTTTCCATTTAAAGAAAAGCATATGAAAGAGCTGCAAGCCTTACTTCCGGCTGCTAAAATTCTTCTTGTTGATGGGGAAATGTTTTCATGGTATGGCAGTCGGTTGTTAAAAGCACCGGCATATTTTTCTTCTATAAATATCGATCATTGAATATTAAAATTGGTAGTGAAATTCTAACGCCAGCAAGGGATTATTTAACCAGATAAAGCAATTAAAACTCAGCTAATATACTTTCCTATATTTGCCGGCAACACATCTAATCGAAATACACCGTTATGTCATTAAGTACAATTACTTCCTTACTTGGGGACAAGGCAGAATATCTATTAAATCACAAGAGCCTTACAGTTGACAAAAAAATGCTGCATACTCCGGGTCCAGATTTCGTTGACCGTGTGTTTTCTGATTCTAATAGAAATAATCAGGTATTGCGTGGTATGCAATCTATATATGCAAATGGAAGATTGGCAAACACCGGTTATGTATCTATCCTTCCCGTAGATCAGGGTGTTGAACACAGCGGAGGTGCATCCTTTGCGCCCAATCCCATGTATTTTGATCCGGGTAACATTGTAAAGTTAGCTATTGAGGGAGGTTGCAATGCAGTGGCTTCAACATATGGCATTTTAGGAGCGGTTTCAAGAAAGTATGCTCATAAAATACCATTCATTGTAAAGATCAATCACAATGAATTTTTATCATATCCAAATAAATACGATCAGATTATGTTTGGTAGTATCAGGGAATGCCGCAATATGGGAGCAGTTGCAATTGGCGCTACTATCTACTTTGGATCAGAGGAGTCTGCACGACAAATTCAGGAAGTATCCAGAGCCTTTGAGATGGCGCATGAGTTGGGAATGCCAACAATATTGTGGTGTTACCTTAGAAATGCTGCGTTTAAAAAAGATGGAATCGATTATCATACATCAGCTGATCTAACAGGTCAGGCAAATCATCTAGGAGTAACCATACAGGCTGATATCATTAAACAGAAATTACCTACAAATAATGGTGGCTTCGAAATGTTAAAATTCGGCAAAACACATCCTAAGGTTTATCGTGATCTCACTACAGATCATCCGATTGATCTCTGCCGCTATCAGGTATTAAACTGTTATATGGGTAGAGCAGGGCTCATAAACTCAGGTGGTGAATCACTTGGTGCAAGTGACATGGCAGAAGCAGTATATACAGCTATCGTAAACAAGCGTGCAGGAGGACAAGGTCTTATTTCAGGGCGTAAAGCATTCCAAAAATCAATGAAGGATGGAATCGAGCTTCTGAATAATATACAAGATGTTTACCTCGAGGAAAGTATTGCGTTGGCTTAGGAGTATTGACCGATAAGTATTAACTTAATGTTCTACCTCTTGGAATAATAAAGTGTCACACCCTAAATATAGAGATATCACTTCCATTAAAGGACTGCTCCTAGGCAAAATTGACCAACAATTACATTAATCTTAACAAAGAATGTCCTGGTTCACAAGAAATAAAGAAGGCATTACTACCACCACGGAAGAAAAGCTCGAGGTACCGGAGGGCCTTTGGTGGAAATGTCCATCATGTAAAAAGGCTGTTCCCACTGCTGATCTGAAGCAAAATACATTCATC
Organism: Chitinophagales bacterium; assembly: GCA_013695715.1. GTDB lineage: Bacteria > Bacteroidota > Bacteroidia > Chitinophagales > UBA10324 > JACCZZ01. The sequence continues at coordinate 17,408 of JACCZZ010000110.1, forward strand.
TGCCCGTCTTGCAACTACCATCTGAGAATAAATTCAGTTGAATATTTTGAGATCCTTTTTGATAATAATGTATTTAAACCCTTATTTGAAACACTTCGTCCAATTGACCGCCTTCAGTTCAAAGACTTGAAAACATATAGTGACAGGTTAGAAGATGCATCAAAAAAGGTAACTGTTACAGAAGCGATCTCCATAGCTGCTGGAAAGATAAATGATCAAAAACT
>JACCZZ010000117.1 GCA_013695715.1 Chitinophagales bacterium
TTTATAGCAGCACTCTGTGTTACTTTATTTCATTAAAAATCAATGAGGCTGAACCAAGAATTGCGGCATCACTTTCTTGCAAGGAAGAAGAGAGAATATTTATTTTCCCCTTATAAATCTTTAATAAATTTTTTTCAAAGCTTATTTTTGTTGGATTAAAAATATAGTCGCCTGCCTTGGTGAGACCCCCGAAAAGAAAGATTGCTTCAGGGCTGAAAAGTGCTGATGCATTCGCAAGTGCAAGGCCAAGAATATGTCCAGTATACTCGAACGAGGCCAAAGCATCCCTGTCACCTAACTGAGCCCGATCAAAAATATATTTTGCATCAATATTTTCAGGCGGTTCCTCTGCCCGTTTATCTCTCTCAGCCAAAAATTTCATATATGATTTCCGCAGGCCTGTAGCTGAAACATAAGTTTCTAAACAGCCATAACGTCCGCACCCACACAGCCGGTTACTCTGGTCTTTAATAATCATATGTCCCATTTCCCCTGCAAAACCATCATGGCCATATACGAGTGAGCCGCTGGATACAATGCCGCTGCCTAACCCAGTTCCAAGGGTAACAAACAGAAAATGCTTCATGCTTTTCGCACCTCCAAAAACCATCTCGCCAAGAGCCGCGGCTTTTGCATCGTTAGTAATGGCAACGGGCAAACTTGTTGCATCTTTAAAATATTGAGCAAGCGGCACTTTACCCTTCCATGGAAGATTAGGTGCAAATTCCACCTGGCCAGTATAATAATTGGCATTTGGAGAACCAATGCCTAACCCGCACAATTCACTGTTTCTTATCTTGCGTGCCTCAGATAAGAGCAACGAAGAAATCTCATTTGCGAACATTTCAGCATCAGGATATCTGGCCGTTTGTACTGTTTGATGCATAAGGATTTTTCCTTCTTCATCTACAAGTCCCAGTTTTGTGTTAGTGCCGCCTATATCAATACCTGCAACAATTTTCTTTACCATGTATGCCTGTTATTCCAGTTAAGAAAGATTTAGTCTTTAAGCATAAAAATGTCGAAGTTCTTTGATGGATTACTAAGTTTACGAACTGTATTCTTAGTAGATTTTTTACTAATTCATTTATCTTATTGCAATTATTAGCTACAATACTATATAGGATGCACTGCTTTCTCCAGCTTTGTTTTATATTTAGAGATAATGTTTGGCTGAGATCTTCTGGTTGATTTAATCACAATACCATCCCATTGCCCGTTTTCGCAACGACTGGTAATGGTGCAGCCATTCAGAATCAAGGTTGCTTTGGGCGATAAAATAATTCGCGAGCCTGGAGGCATTGAAACTATGCAACTGATAGTGAGTGTTGCATTATTCTCAATGATTAGATCACCAAAAACATCCACAGAACCATTCCATTGCGTCTGGCTGCCTTCAGATATAGTGATCGATTTTTCTTTTGTATATAAACACCAATCTGGCACCAGGTAATCTCTTGCGCCCTTGTCACGAAGAAAATTCATACAAGCTTTCCCTATCTGACAAGGGGTTAAAGCATTTGTAAATGCATTATAATCCATTACGTTGTTAGAACAAATTTCACAGGGCGGGGGTCCAAAATTCCAGCAACCAGGGCTTTTGGGTGTATCATCACAGCCATCGTCAGTGTTCCAGGTATGGCTTAGACCAAAACAATGACCCAACTCGTGGTTCATCAGCCCGGCTACGTTCCATGATCCAAAGTACATTGTATCACCTTTCGCTGTTATGGTTGGATGTTTCCAAAGGTTGTAAGATCCCACTAATTTCACCCAGGAACCCGTTCCAACACCATCACTTGAGGCTTTATACGTTGTACTGGCAATGCTGTCAGGGTAATGTTCGATCAGGAAAATGTTAATCACTTTTTGTTTTTGAACACCATAGGTATCGTATTGACGGCGATCGTAAACATTATCTTTTTTCTTTGATTTTTTATTCATCGCGAACAGGGTGTCATTTTTATGAAAATATATTCCATCATCTGACGGGTTATTTTTGTCCCCTGTTAAAACATATCGGTATGGAATGGGTATGACAGCCGTTGCATTGTCTTTAGGAAGATGCATCTTTGCATTATTAGCAAGGCGCTGATTTGCATTCTCAATCATATCGTGTAGAAATTTTCTCCCTTCAACTTCATTGAAATTATTTTCACCCTTACCATCCTGTATCACATGAAAATTTATGCGAACCGTTCGCATGGGTGTGAGGTACCTGTTTAAGGTGTCGGGTATGTAACTGGCGATTTTACTGCATGAATTTGAACTGATTTTTTTTGAAGATGTATCCTGAAATATGTCGGCAGAAGTTGCAAAGCGTTCCTCTGCTTTCTGAGCGTTGATGCTAAGAGCAATGAATAAAAAGAAAATAGAGAAAACCAGCAGCTTTTTTGGTATCATAAAGTAAGAAGGGAAATGTTGTACAAACTTAGCCTTTCTTGTTTTTGCATGAATTCTTGTAGGTTTAGGAAAATTTAATTTAATGCGACCTCTATTCTTAGCTTTAGTAATAGGTTTAACAATATCATGCTCACCTTCCAGAGAAAAACAAGTAAGTGAGATCAATACTGCCTTTGAAGATGTAAATAAATCGCTTGCTGCGAATAAAGCTGATACAGCCGCGATGAGACGGACAGAAACTGCCGTTAATAATTATTTAAAAAAAACCCCCGATGATTCCCTTGCTTCAAAATATTTATTTGATCTGGGGCTTGTTTACCAGAAGCAGCGCAGATACGATAAGGCACTTGCCATCTTTGAAAGATGCTATCGTGAATATCCTGATTCAAAACAGGCCAGCACCTCGGTATTTCTACAGGGTTTTTTATACGCCAATGTTTTGAACAACCTGGATAAAGCAAAAGAGAAATACCAGCTCTATCTGGATAAATATTCTAATGTGGATGCAAAAATGACCGGAGATGTACAACTTGAATTACAAAACCTTGGTAAGTCTGCGGACGAACTATTAAAAGAAATTCAGCAAAAAGACGACAGTACACAAAGGCAGAGTTAACCCGTAAACACAACTTTAAATAATATCTGGTTATATAAAGAGTTGGAGCGTTTTATCTTCAACCTATCAGCGCTTCATGCACTACTTTTTGAAGCTCCTCCATAGAAACATTCATTATGATCTTTCCGCGATGGGCGTATGATATCTGTCCTGTTTCCTCTGATACTATAACAGCTACTGCCTCTGTCTCCTCGGTTATGCCCAGGGCAGCCCTATGACGAAGTCCCACTCTCTCAGGAACCAGAGGGCTTTCTGAGACGGGTAGCACAGAGCCTGCAAAGACAAGCCTATTCTGCGAAATTATAACTGCTCCATCATGCAGCGGGCTCGATTTCTCGAAGATGCTCTCTAAAAGCTTCGCAGAAATTACCGCATTAATTTTCACCCCTGGGTTGTTGAAGTCATTTAATTTGAAGGTGGAAAAAAAAACGAGGAGGGCTCCAATGTTGTTCTTAGAAAAATAGTCAAGGGCTGTTACAATTTCATTGGCATCAACATGTTGTTGTTTCGTTCGTTCTCTTTTAGTGCCACGAATAATATCCCAGATATTTTCGCCATCTACCATGCCGATCTTACCCACTTGCAGCAGGAATTTTCTGATCTCTGGCTGAAATACTATGAGCAGGGTAATCACGCCAGCATTAACAAACTGTCCTAAGATTTCTGTCAGCAGATCCAGGTTCAAAAATTTTACAAGCCGGTAAGAGATATAAATGACCAGGATTCCAAAAAAAATATTAATGCCGAGTGTACCACGCACCAGCCGGTATAATTCAAAAAGCAATAGAATGACAAGCACGATATCAATAATATCTATAACGGAAAAGTCGTGATCGAAGAGCTTATATAGCAACATCATCAAGTGCTTCAATTATTTGAATTGCTTCCATTGCCTGCTTCACATCATGTACTCTTAAAATCTTTGCG
>JACCZZ010000135.1 GCA_013695715.1 Chitinophagales bacterium
TGCTTCGGAAAAAATTTTCCGACCCCAGGATTCATTTTGCGATTAATTGCGCATCTAAATCGTGTCCTGCATTAATGAATGCCGCCTTTACCTCTGATCTTCTCGAAGCTCAGTTGAATAAAGCAACAAAATCTTTTGTGAATGATACAGCCCTGAACCGTATTTTAAACCAGAAAATAGAGTTATCTGAAATTTTTAGATGGTATAATGAAGATTTTACAAGGTCTGAAAACCTCATAAGTTTTCTGAATAAATTTTCCACCATCAAGATCTTACCCGATGCTGAGATTAGCTATATGAAATACGACTGGAGCTTAAATGAGTAATATGGGCCACGACAGTTTACTATTGATTTTTGTAAAAAATCCCATTCCTGGTAAGGTAAAGACACGACTTGCGAAAACCATCGGGGATGTAAAGGCTCTTGAGATCTATCATCAGTTACTTGCACATACACACCAGGTCACCCAAAAATTATCTGTTGATAAGGCGGTATTGTATTCCGATGAGATCATTGAAGATGATATTTGGGAAACAAAGAAGTATAAAAAATATGTTCAGGAGGGCAGCGACCTGGGCAAGCGTATGCTTAATGCCTTTAAGAGTGGATTCAGCAAGGGTTATCGCAAAATCATTATCATTGGAAGTGATTGTTTTGACATCACAGCGAAAATTATAAATGAAGCCTTTGATGCACTTCCACAAAATAACTTCGTAATAGGCCCAACACAGGATGGTGGCTATTACCTCCTCGGCATGGCAACACTTTATTCTTCAATATTCAAAAATAAAAAGTGGAGCTCTGATGAAGTTTTGCACGACACTCTGGTAGATATTAGAAATATGAATGGCACCTATAAGCTGCTGAAAGAGCTTAATGACATAGATACTGAGGCAGATCTGCCTGCCATTCGTAAGGTTATGCGATAAGTAATCTAATTGATTTCACAATATAATGAAACTGCTTTCCCTAAAGTTTTGTTAAATAGAGAATTTATAAAGCAGTCATTTAAGAGGGTATTTCTGCTTTTAACGTGGAAAATAAAGTACCTTCTATTAGCCGAGTGACTTGATTGCAAGTGCGGATGTCGCTTTCAATGGTAAGGAATATACATTTATCCTTTCCATAGGCAATCCAGCTTTTGGGTGATTTCGTATAACAAGTAAACTAAACGACAAAACCATAACTTAAAATGGGAACTGAGATACTGTGCTTGTATCTGAAAAACCACCACCTTTTTGCTGATTTGAATCAGGATGAAATTAATGAGCTGTGTGCTATTTCGAAGTATGAAAGGTTTCAGAAGGATCAGATGATATATCAATCAGATAAAGAGATTGACAGGCTTTACATAATCATTCAAGGGCGAATTAAAATTTCATTCTGTGTCCAACAGCATATGGAGGTAGTTTCTGAAATCCTTAAAGAAGGAGACATATTCGGGGAAATAACCCTTGTAGAATCTTCAAACATGATCGGTGAATTTGCCAAAGTGCTCACACGACAGGCAATAATCCATTCATTCTCTTTAAATGATTTTGAGAAACTTCTGAGAAGAAAAAACAGTGTTGCTATTGCGTACGCCAAAATGGTTGCAGATAAGTTGAAAATTATCAATACCAAATATGCAAATCTTACTTTCAAAGACGTAAAAGAGCGTGTACTAAACTTTTTTAAACTTCATGCTAAATATGAAGGCAAATGGTCAGATAATAAGGTGGAGATAAAAATGTTTATGAGTCATCAAGATATAGCGGATTTCACTGCTTCATCTCGTCAAACTGTTTCTACCATCATTAATAACCTGATAAAAGAGAATATCATTATCTATGAAGGTAGAAGCAAGGTTATTATTCCTGATGTTGAAAGATTAAGTATACAATAATTCTCTCTTGACAAAAATTACACATTTAAAACTAAATCATTATTCTTCTGTATCACAGTCAACATTTTACATCACTTCTGTCTATGTCTCTTAAATGATAGGTATTTGATCTGTTTGGTCATTTAGACGACAATTTTTACGCAGCATGGCTTCAAGTTTGAAAGTTTAAATTGAACTTCACTAATAAATAAATCAACCATGACTACAAAAATGATAATGCTGTCATTAATGATAGCAATTTCGGGTTTCTTTTACTCGAATTCAAATGCCCAAAGTATGGGAGACAAAAACGATATGATGATGCCTGATTTGAAAAGCTGGCCTGAGGCATCCAGAATGGCAGCAGAAGATATGATGAGTAAATATGGCAAGCCGGATGCAGTTGGAGCAGAAGTGCTTGGTTGGATGAATAAGGGAAGCTGGATAATGATACACGTAAATAAG
>JACCZZ010000174.1 GCA_013695715.1 Chitinophagales bacterium
TTGCATGGAGCTGAATTTTCCTGTGCCGAGAAACAAGCGCGATTCAAAGTGTTCGCCTGCAATGATTAAATCTTTCATATTACCTCCTGATTTCTAAAGATTCTGATTTGATCAATAAACTGAGCTAATGTTTTTTGGGGGTCAGGCGATAAATTGATGGCTGATGAAACTGCAACACCATCTGCACCGGCATGAAATAAGCTTTCTACATCATTCAATTTAATTCCTCCTATGGCGATAATGGGTTTAGAGATGCCCGATCGTACCTCTTCAATTATCTCCTTAAAACCTTCCAGACCAAGTATAGGATCGAGATTATTTTTTGTCTGTGTGAAATGAACTGGACCCAATCCTACATAGTCTATACAGGTATTATTTATTGCATATAATTCATTTAATGAATGGGCCGAAGCACCTATTATGAATTCATCACCCAACAACTGTCGTGCATCATTCACACCTAAATCATTTATTCCAAGATGAACGCCGTCTGCCTTTACCTCTTTAGCAATAAAAGGATTATCGTTTATTATGAGAGTTGCATTAAATTCTTGTGTTATCATTCGGACTTCTTCTGCAATTTTCAACCATTCCTGATAAGGAGAATTTTTTACGCGTAATTGAACCCACCTCATACCAGCTTCACAAGCCATCTGAACCTGTGCTCTATGAGAGAAACCAGGCAGGTCTTGTGTGAGATACTGAAGTGCAGCAATAGATTTATCCATGTTCAACCATGTTTCTTATATTATTATGCACTCCCAATCTTCCTTCGGTACTTTTAAGAAATTGAAGAGTGTAGTCCTTTGCGAGTTTGCAACTGATCTTCAGATCATAACCTAAACCGAGAAAACTTCCAATGGCAGATGACAACACGCAGCCGGAACCATGCTTTTCTGCACCCTGAAGCAAGGATGTATTCATATGATATTCATTATTATCATGAAAAAGAATATCCATATGCGAACCATTTTCATCTACATAACTTTTTAGGAAGACAGAAGTGCGTTGGCTGATCACATGCGCGGCTTCATAGACGTCTTTTATTCCCATCATATACTGTGCTTCCTCAGGATTAGGAGTGATAAGAAAGATATCACGGCAGCAACTCAATACCTGTTCTTTATCTATTAAATGATGAAATTCATATCCAACAGATGCTTTCAATACCGGATCCCAGATAACTTTTATTTGCGGATAATTCCTTTTAAGAAAAAACAAAATTTCCTGCAGCACATTGAAACTCTCTATTAATCCAATCTTAATAAATTCACAATCGCATCCTTTTAATATGAGGTCAAGCTGTGACAGAATTAATTTCGGTGAAAGCCATTCAACACTTTTAAACTCATCTTCTGTCTGCACTGTAATTGCAGTGCAAACTCCGAAACCGTAAACTCCAATCTGCTCGAATGTTTTTACATCGGCGAGAATGCCGGCGCCTGCAGAGGGATCAAATCCGGCTATGCTGATTATATAGCGACGTCCTGCATGCACAGTTGCTGAATTCGTTTAAATTTTTCCACGGGATCTTTTGCTTTCCAAATGCTTCCAAGTAAGGCAACGCCATAAAAACCAAGTTGTCTTGCCTTCTCAATATTTGTCTCATCAACACCACCTAAGGCTACTACTTTATGGAAGGTTTTATTAATTGCAGATTTTAATGAATCTTCATTGAAGGTGCTTTTATATCCTATTTTCGAAATGCTGTCAAAGATTGGGCTGAGAAACACATAGGAGTATTCAGGACTCTGTTTCTTAAGTGCTCCAATTGTATGAAAGCCGGAAGTGATATCAATGTGAGGCTTTCTTGCTTTAAGGTATTTTAATAACAGCCAGTGTTTCCAATAATTTTTTCTCTGATGGTGGCCTGTAATATGAACACCGGCTAACTTATATTTTAGACTCAGTTCATGATGTGAATGTATCACTATCTTGCTGTGGTATTCAGAGCTGATTTTTTGAATTGCTCTTCTGAGCGCACTGGTAGAATATTGTGGCTTTCGCAAATGAAACCTCTGCAAGCCTGCTTTAAACAATCCGTGAATTATATTCATCTCACCTTCCAATTCTTCCGGGTTCGAAATCACAATTAACTTCATCCCTCTTCATTTATAGCCGCTTCCTGTCTCACATAAATATCTCCACCTGCATCGGCAAACTCTTTTGCCTTCTTCTTTAATCCATCTTCAATCAATAGTTTCTCATTCACTTTTAAATTCTCTGCATACTCTCTTACCTCCTGTGTAATTTTCATCGAACAAAACTTTGGTCCGCACATTGAGCAGAAGTGAGCAACTTTCGCATTATCTGCCGGCAAGGTTTCATCATGAAATTCTCTTGCGGTGTCGGGGT
>JACCZZ010000179.1 GCA_013695715.1 Chitinophagales bacterium
AGCCTCAAAAGCTGTTAGCAATAGAGGATCGTCAAGATGATCATCTTGCTCTTTCTGAGTTGGCTCACTAAAAATATATCCGCCTCCGTACATTCTTAATTCTCTATTTCGTTAAAATTAAATAACCAGAAATTATCTTGTCATCCATAAAATATTATTTCCTCATTCCATCCAAAATTAGCTTCGATAGATTCTCAGCGATTTGATCAGGCGTAAATCTTCCCTTTGGGTCATACCATTCATATACCCAATTCAATGATGAAAAAATCGTGAGCACTGTAAATGTTTCATCGAGCTTTTCAAATAATCCTTTGTCCATTCCTTCTTTAATGATCTTGCGAAAGATGTTTTCATACTTCCGGCGCAGCTCTAAAAATTCTGACAAATAAGGTTCGCTGAGGTACCGCCAGTCAAGAAAGAAAACAGCGGAGGCATCCGTGTTGGCAGTAATTACCTTTATATGTGATTCAATTGCTTTTTCTAATATTTTATCAGGAAGCTTTTCCTCATTGATCACTATTTCAATCCTGTTAAAAAATTCATCAGCCATCCGGAAGCAGATCTCTTTTAATATACTCTCCTTCGAATCAAAGTGATTATAGAAACTTGCCGCCTCTATTCCTACATGATCAGCCAATTCACGCATGGATACAGCACGATAACCTTTTTCACGAAACTTATTCTGCGCAATAAGGGTAATCTGATCTTTTCTTTTAATAGTTTTATCCTTAGGCATTGATTAACTAACATTTGTTAGCAAAGATAATTCATCTGTAGAAATAGAAAGAATTATCCATGATATTGAGCTGCTGACATAAATAATGGATGCAGCCATAGCGCCTAATTCGTTACTTAAGAATTAAATTTTAGAGAATAGGATCAATTATAACCTATCATCCAGATACCTGGAATATAATATTATAAGAGAATTACTTTCTCTGAGAAAGTACCCTCATCCGTTACTATTCTAACAGCGTAAATGCCAGGTGTCCATCTTTCATCTGAAAGTGTTATAGTGTTATCCGAAGTTTTGAGTTTCTAGCAATAATTGACCTGTTGCATTAGAAATCGAGATTTCCAGAGCCTTGCTTTCACCTGATTGTTGAATATGAATGTCACTTCCGTAAGAGAAAATTCTTGGAGCTGAGAAGTCATCCGAATCAATATTGCATCCGAATCAATATTGTTTGAAATTTTCTGAGTTTGCCCGGCAGCTAAATTGCCATTTAGTTGTGTATTGAAGGCCCAATCATGAATTTTAACCTGTTTCCGGATTTACTGACTTGAAAGCCGAAGCCAGGCATAATAAAAGTCTGGATACGAAATATCTGTATAATAGCGGAATGCGGCAAATCTCATTTTTGCACCTGACCATCTATGGCAGGTCTGTCCATAATAATCAAAATTAATATTGATGGATACGATGCTTTTGGCCAACCAAAGTAACTTCCGCTTAACAGTTGAATAGGTTGGCCATTTTTAAAGGGAACGACACCATATCCATAAGGAAAATCACCTTGGCAATCATAGTATGCAAGAATCTAAATTTTGATTGCCTCCATTACTTTTAAATCGGACACCAACGACTGGCGAAGACGGATAAGTGGCAACGGGATAAGAATCAAAAATCTCAAGTTTCAGATCAACTATCCCATCGTTATTCAGGTCAATAAATGCATGATCACCAACTCAATTTAGAAGAATATCAGGTGGATTAGTATAAATTATCTGGCCATTTGCATGGCTGGAGAGAATCAGTTATTGCGGATACCCGCCAAGAGGTTTTTTAAGGTTTGATGTTATAACTCATATTTAAATAGTAAATACTACATAGTATAAATATGATGTTAAAGAAATGGAAAACCAAGCAGAAATTATTGCATTTGTTTACATTTTATAAGTCTAGTGGCTAATAATGAATTGTTGTGAATACAATTGATCATCTGTGACAATATTCAGGAAATATATCCCTTCAGCTAAACCTGCAAGATTGATCTCGCTAATGACTTCTCGGTTAATCATGGCTACCTCTTTTTTGTAGAGAAGCTGACCCAGAGTATTCATTACCTGAAGTGTGCCGTAGCCC
>JACCZZ010000181.1 GCA_013695715.1 Chitinophagales bacterium
GGATTGTCGTCAGACTCAGGTGCTATCAATCCACCCGTTCCTGATTTGAATAAAGTTATTTCTCCGCCCTTCATCTGAATGCCATGAATGATCTTCATCGCACTCATGTGATCAATTCCGGGATCTAGTCCCATTTCACACATAAATAACACTCCTGCTTTCTTTACCTCTTCATTCAAAAGCTGCATCTCTGGTGACACATAAGATGCGGTGACAAGATGTTTTTTAAACTTTATGCAATCCTGCGCCACAAGAAGATGCAATGCGGCCGGAAGCATTGAAACGATGATGTCGTGAGCAGCAATCCCCTTTTTCCGCATGTCCTCATTCATGGCATCAAAGGCAATGGCATTTCCTGAAACATGATTTTGTATTTTGGCTAGTGCAGCTTCATAAGATTGATCACCTACCGTGATGAGGGCGTTCCATTGGGTTGCATGCTCCAATAAATAGTGGATCAGCACGGAAGTAGATCTACCTGCACCAAGTACCAAAATTTTTTTCATATTAACATTTAGCTTGCAAAAGTAAACAAGGAAAATGGCGCCGGAATTTCTTGGGACTTTAATTGACTTTGAAAAAAAATCATCTAATTATAAATGAAAGAGATTAAATTGACTATTTTCTACAAAGAGTTAAATTCTGAAAATGAATTACCCGCTTCTTTTCAGCAGCTTTTGAAATCAGCTAAAGAAGCGATTAATGATTCATATGCTCCATATTCAAACTTCAATGTAGGTGCAGCGGCGCTTCTTGAGAATGGAATTATTGTAAAGGGTAGCAACCAGGAGAATGCCTCCTCCCCTGCTGGCATCTGTGCAGAAGGCGTTACTTTATCTGCCGTCTCTGCCTTTCATCCCAATATTCCTATAGTTGCTTTGGCGGTTTCCGCGAAAGCTAAGAATTCGGAGTTGAGTAATCCTGTTGCACCATGCGGACTTTGTCGTCAGGCAATATTGGAATATGATTATAGATTTCAAAGAAACATTCAATTGATTTTACAGGGATCATCAGGAAAAATTATATGGATTGATGATGCGAAGAAATTGCTGCCGCTTTACTTCGGAAAGGATGATATCAAGGCTTCCGGATCAACAAACTTTTAATGAAGTTAATGCGCGGATTGAACGATAATGCTATGATGCGACCCCGAAAGGTCGAACAAATAGCAAATAAAGTGTTTTATAATCGTTAAATCCCTTCAGGATTGTCATTGCTAAGGAATTAGATTAATAAGATGAATACGAGCCTTACTTAATAGCTTGCACTCTCCATGCCATCCAAAGAAATCGGCTTGTAATGACTAACATAGGGATTGAAGCAACTAGTGATGAGCTTGTGGCTTCGGTTATATTGTAGTAGTTCGATAAATTACTTTGATGATATCTTGTGGTAAATTTGCTTATTATTCAGGCTTCTGTAAAGCCTATCCGAACTTTAATAATAAAGAAGAAACCATGATAGGAACGGCAAAGATCAAATACATAGAACTCGAGGAAAAATACGGCGCACACAATTATCATCCGTTGCCCGTAGTGCTTGAACGAGGACAGGGAGTGTTTGTTTGGGGTACAGATGGTAAAAGATATTTCGACTTTCTATCTGCTTACTCAGCAGTGAACCAGGGCCATTGTCACCCACGCATTATCGAAGCATTAACAGAACAGGCTCATCTGCTCACACTCACTTCGCGTGCATTCCACAACAACCTGCTTGGTGAATATGAAGAGTATATCACCTCCTACTTTGGATACGATAAGGTGCTGCCGATGAATACAGGTGTTGAGGCAGTGGAAACCGCCTTGAAGCTTTGCCGCAAGTGGGGATATATGATAAAAGGAATTCCAAACAACAAGGCCAAAATTGTTGTATGTGAAGGCAATTTTCATGGTAGAACTTCCGGTGTAATTTCATTTTCAACAGATCAGCAATCAACAGAAGGATTCGGTCCTTATATGCCGGGATATCAGATTATCCCTTACAATAATCTGGCAGCTCTGGAAGAAACTTTAGTTGATCCCCATGTTGCCGGATTTCTCGTAGAGCCGATACAGGGAGAGGCGGGAGTAAATGTTCCGGATGATGGTTATTTGGCAGGTGCATTCAAGCTTTGCAGAGAAAAAAATGTTCTTTTTATTGCTGATGAAATTCAAACGGGTCTGGCAAGAACCGGCAAGATGCTATGCTGCGATTATGAAGGGGTGAGACCTGATATTCTTATTCTTGGAAAGGCTCTATCTGGTGGTACCATCCCAGTATCGGCAGTGCTTGCCGATGATGAGATCATGCTAACCATAAAAGCTGGTGAGCACGGATCTACATATGGTGGAAATCCTTTAGCGTGCAGAGTAGCCATGGCAGCGCTGGCAATTTTGAAAGATGAGAAACTTGCCGAAAATGCTTTTTACCAGGGGAATATTTTACGTGAAGAGTTGCGGACGTTGGATACAAATCTTATCAATAAGATTCGCGGAAAGGGACTGCTTAATGCAATTTTGGTTAAAACGAAGAATGGCAAAGATGCATGGGAGCTGTGTCTGGCTTTAAAAGAAAATGGCTTGTTGGCAAAACCCACTCATGGTGATAAAATAAGGTTTGCGCCTCCGTTGGTGATTAATGAGGAACAGTTGATGCAGTGCATTGATATCATTAAGAAAACCTTAAGAGAACAGTAAGAATGATGCGGCGGAGTAATGGATACATGGCACGCGAAAGCTCCATAAACCTCAGCGTTGCTGCATGCTACGCTGAGGTTGGCTCCACGCTCAATGGTTCGACAGGGTCACCATAACAGTGCTCTAAACCACGCATGCGGACCTTCTATCTCATTCACTACTTAGTTAATGGTATCTTTTCAGAAGAATTTTATGAACCTTATTGGTGTCATGGTGAGCCTGTCGAACCATTGAGCGGAGGTATTATTAGTAAAAGTAAATTCAATTTTCCTTATGTGGGCCACTCGTGTTGATTATAATAGTTCAATACACCTCTAAAGGATGTACATTACTTCTGCACAACAACAGATTCAGTATAAGTACTGCTTTCAGTTTTAACTTTTACCATATAAATTCCGTTTTCCTGAGCCGACAGATCCATAACATAGGTTTGCTTGCTTAATCCTTTTTTGGTAAAAAGTTCTTCAACTTTCTGGCCTAACACATTAAATATTTCCACGGTTACATCCGTTGTTTCATCACCTGAAAGAGTGATTGTGAAGCTTCCTGAAGATGGATTTGGATAAAGGAACAAATGCTCCTCACTACCCAATTCCGAAATTCCTGTTCCAACACCGGAGATGTTTATATCATCAAGATAAAGGTTGTTACCATGATCACTGATGGCCTGAAACTTAACCAGCATTTTATCATATGGTAAGAAAGTGGTGAGGTCTATGAATTCATCTTTCCACTGACTAGCTGATGGAACAAAGACCGAGCCCTGCAGGTCTGGCGCTGTTGCTAATTCAGTTCCTCCCTTAACATAAACGTTTGTATACGTTTCTCCGCAATCCGCAGAGACGGCTACTTTCAATGTATCATTTTTATTTTCGCTTTTCATTGCATAAGCATAGGTGAATTTTAAGGTAACAGGTGCAATAGCGCTGGTAAAATCAAGATAGGGAGAGATCAGCTCATCAGTCCCGCTGTTGGTATGATAGAAATCAACCTGCGCACTATTTGAAGAATTGCCGAAGCCGCCTGCGACGTCTGTAAGCGACCACAGACCATTGGAGTTTACCAGAAGCCATCCTGCCGGAGGAAATATGCCTGATTCAAACCCTTCCTCAAAGGG
>JACCZZ010000192.1 GCA_013695715.1 Chitinophagales bacterium
ATTACTGAGGAAGTATTCAAAAAGCTGTTTAAAGTTTCACCCTTAAAGCGAACGAAATATTCGGGTATTAAGAGAAACATTGAATTTATTAAAACGAATTCAGTGAAATCAGACAGCGGAATAACCCATTAATGAATGTGCTGTCCTTTCAATTCCATTGAATTTAATATTTCTTTTTCTACATCAAGCATTTCCCTCCAGCGAGCATTCACTGTTTCGGCAGCCATATAAAGTTTCGCCAGCTTCATGAAAACAGTATAATGGCCTGCTTCCGATTCCATGAAGTGACGATAAAATTTTCTCAGTTCCGGTTGGGGCAGCTCCTCGGAAAGCAATCGGAATCGCTCGCAGCTTCTTGCTTCAATTAATGCAGAAACAAGCAATTTATCCATCAACTGGCGTTCAACACGATCTCCTGTACGAATCAAACTTCTCAATTGGTTTACATATTCATCTTTACGCTGTTTGCCGAGCCTCAGATTCCTTTTGTTCAATTCAGCTAAAACCATTCTGAAATGACCCCACTCTTCGGTTACAATGGGTGCTAGCTTTTCTACCAGCTCGTGCCGGTCAGGATAATTTTGAATGAGCGAAATACAAGTAGATGCTGCCTTCTGCTCACAATATGCATGATCGGTAAGAATTGCTTCGAGCGACAGGGAGGCAAGGTTTACCCATCTCGGATCTGTAGGCAATTGCAGGCGAAGCATGTTCGAATTTCTTGCGAAGATAGCAGGCCGCTAGAAGTGTTGTAACAAAAATTATGAATTCTTACATAATCGCTACTATTTGAGATTCTACAGTTGAAATCACAACTTTACAGAGAATGAAAATTCTTATAATACGGTTTAGCTCTATTGGCGATATTGTGCTTACTACTCCTGTGATCAGATGCATTAAGAAGCAGGTTTCAGAAGTAGAGATCCATTACCTCACCAGCTATTCTTTTCGCGATATCATTGAGCATAATCCATACATTGATAAAAAGTATTATTTAGAGAATGATCTGAATTCTATTGTAAAATCTCTTAGAAAAGAAAACTATGATTTCATTCTCGACCTGCATGGCAGCCGAAAGTCATGGCGTATTAAACTGCTTTTAGGAAAAAAATCACGCACCTTTAATAAACTGAATTTTGAAAAGTGGCTTTATGTAAATTTTAAATGGAACATTCTTCCGCCAGTTCATATTGTGGACCGATATCTGGAGCCGGTGAGATGGCTTGGAGTAAGAAATGATGGTGAAGGCTTAGATTATTTCCTTGCTCTAAAGGACGAAATAACCATTGATCAATTGCCTTTAACTCATATTCATGGATACATCGCCTTGGTAATTGGAGCAAAACATTATACAAAAAAACTGCCTATAGAAAAATTACTAAAGCTTTGCTCCTATCTAACCTATCCTATTATAGTTCTTGGGGGATCGGAAGATCAACCAATTGGAGAGCAATTAACGAAGAGTGATTCCTTGAAAATAGTTAATGGCTGCGGCAGATATTCACTCAATCAATCTGCATCGTTTATAAAGCAGTCAACGGTGGTAATTACACATGACACCGGGCTTATGCACATAGCAGCTGCTTATAATAAAAAAATAATTTCCCTTTGGGGAAATACGGTTCCTGAATTTGGTATGTATCCTTATGTTGCTGATTTAAAGTCAGTAAAGGTGGGAATAAGAGACCTGCCTTGCAGGCCCTGCTCAAAGATCGGTTTTTCACGTTGTCCGCAAGGCCATTTTAAGTGCATGGAGCTCATAGATCAAAAGTTGGTTGCCGAGGCGGTAAGTAAAATATAACCATGAATACCACGTATTAGGAAGGGATATCTACGATCTTTAATCAGTATATGCCTTCCAACGATCTAACAATAAATTCTATGTCCTTTTCCTGTTGAGGATTATATTCATATCGTAAACTATAACCAAGAAACTGGCTCATCTTGTTCCAGTAAAATGCAGATACAGGATTCTTAAATTCCGTAATCAGATCATATACACTCATGCCTGTTTCCCTGGCCACCAGCTTACATAATATTTCACCTTGAGTAACGGTTAAATTTTTAAGATCGCCTTCAAACAATTCATCTAATTCATCTTCTTTCAATTTCATGAATTTTTTACGCTCACGCTTTTTATCAAGAGAGGACATCGTAGAATTAATTTCCCTGAAAATAGTACCTGCCTCTTTTGCATATGGATAGACAATGGTAACATTTCGCTTCAATTGATTAAATCTAGATTGCTCAAGAGGATCCTTAAATGTCCTTTTAGATACTACGATAATGTCGGGTATTTGGTAAGAAGGAAAAGTATCGTTGCCAATGACTACTATTGGCAGAAGCATAGCAGTTTGCCCCATTAACGGAAATGCTGCAAGGCATGAAATGATGATGCAGAGTAATTGTTTCATGAAAAGATTAATAATCTGCTGTTAATAGTCAACATTTATTCCAGTTATGGTATATCTCTGTAACGTGCTCAAACATTGGTTGGTACAATTGTTGAAAACTTCATCATTCTATTATAAACTAAAGTTTAAATAATCTATTTTTGCGAAACAAATGTTAAACTCCTCTAAAATGAACCGACTCTCTTCCCTCCTTACCGGAGGTTTTTTACTCTCACTTACCTTCGTAAGCTGTCAGCAGCCAGCAAAGATGATGGATCCTGAGACCCGAGCTGCAAAAGCGGATTCTGTTGCCAGATCAAGGATGCAAATGGTAGCAGATTCAATGATGAATGAATGCTCCTCTAATCAAGCCATGATGGTTCAGATGAAGGCAGACTCACTTTACAATGCTGCAATAGCTGCAATGCCCAATCCTTAAATAAGATTGATAACTTCTTAAAACATAATCCTCCAAAAAATGAAAAAACTTTTTAGCATATTCTTTTCGGGCGTTTTGATGGCGCTTGCTTTACAAAGCTGCACCCAACCGAAGGTAGACACTGGCCGTGAAATGGCATCCATCGATTCCTTAGCAAGTTTAAGAGTGGTAGCCTACCGAGATTCATTGCAAATGACATGTATGAATTCAGTGATGACCCTCGCTCAGGCAAGGGCAGATTCGATGATGCAGACTGCAATGAAAAAAACTCCGGGTAAAAAACCGAAGCCAGTGACTACAACCACGAAACCTGTAAAATCTGACGTAATAAATAGGCCTGGCACAACCAATTCTAAAGATTCGGTAACAATTACAAATCGACCAGGAACCATAAATAATACTACAGGTGATAAACCTACCATAACTAATCGTCCAGGTGCTACCAAAATAGATACATCAAATACTCCGAAATGATAGTATAATATTAGGCAATTGAAAAAAGCTGATAGGAGAAAATCCTGTCAGCTTTTTTTATGGTGATAAGCTTACTTATTTAACCCATACAGAGTTGTTACAACTATTGGTTGAATTTCCAGGATTAGAAATTGTATAATTCCAAATTATCGTTGAACTACCGCTTAATATTCCATTACCAGAAACTGATCTGCCATCAGAATCGGGGTATTGAGGTGGAATCTCTATTGTGCTTAAGCCGATGGTCGCACGTACATTGCCAGCAAAATCATTATTAAAATTAGAAATGTACACTTGGGAGTGATTGGAATCATCTGCCAGAATATTAACTGTATACAATGCATTTCCCGTTACTGAACAGTTATCAGCAACATTGTATGTCCCTAGAAATTTTGTCTGTGTTTTAGTGCTACAATCATCTCCTTCAAAACCTGGCTGGCAACCACAAACACCATCAATGCATATTCCCTCATTGGCGCAGAGTACCTTTTTACACTTGTCACTGCAGGAGTAAAAAAATAGAGTGCAAAAAGTAAATAGTGCTAGTGCAATGACGGTGTTAATACCACTTGTTTTCATAATGTGGGAAATCAATTTTAATATTTTCACACTAAGATAAGCTTGTTCTCAGAAAATATAGGAGAAGGGTGAAATAGACCATCTTATCCGTCCCTCTCACCATATTAGTTTAATCTTTTTGTACTCCGTATCTGACACTTGAAAGACCGCACGATAAACAATTTAACTCCGGTCGATGGAGAGAGACTTACACCTTGGTTTATTAATTTACGAACACACATTTAATAAAAAAAGCCGCAGATACTGCGGCTTTCTTTATTAAAATTATTATATAATTATTGTTTTACCCAGCTTCCACTGCAAACATCAGTATTGCCGGCAGAATCCAGAGCAGTATAAGTCATTTGCAAAGAATTGCCGTCGGTGCTAATGGTACCTGATCCACTGATCAAAATACCACCCAGGTCTTGACTGGGAATTGTTAATGTAGATCCTTCAACAGTAGCACTAGCAGTTAGGTTGGTTCCAAAGCCACCGAAATTATTAATCAGTACACCATTCGCAGATGTAGCTGAAGAAGAAATTGTAGAATTGTAACTGTATGCTCCGCTGCCGCACACATCTGCAGCAACCCATGTGCCTGCAAACTTATCATTACTTTTGGTGGTGCAATCCGCCCCTTCATACCCTAGGGCACATTCACAAGTACCGCTAACGCAGGTACCACCGTTAAGGCAAACAACGTCCTGACAATCATCTTTTGTACATGAATGGAAGAACATTACAGTTACGAAGGCGATCATTGAAAGCAGAGATGCGCCAAGGATTGAAATTTTTTTCATAATTTTTTGAGATTTGAGTTTTTTAAGGATTATCTCGCCACAAATATAGGCTTAATGCATGGTTTACACAACCGCCTATATTTTTGAGAGCGTTACCCGGAAAACTAATTTTATGCCATAAACAGCAAAACAGGCTAATAACATACAAATGGTTGAAAAGTTTCTGGCATTAATTAAAAGTCAATCCTTGTTTAATAAGGGCGAACCCATCCTTCTTGCCGTAAGCGGCGGTATTGATTCTATGGTAATGACTCACTTATTTACTCGTTGTAATTTCAGATTTGCTATTGCTCATATTAATTTCCATTTAAGAAACCAAGATTCTATAGATGATGAAGCATTTATAGTGCAGCATTCCGAGCTTCTCTCCATTCCTCATTTTAAAATTAAAGTTGATACCGGGGAACGTGCGACGGAAAAAGGAATCTCAATTCAAATAGCTGCCCGTGAGCTCAGATATGCATGGCTTGAAAAAATAAGAAAGGAACATGGATATCATTTTATAGCCACAGCTCACCACAGCGATGATTCTGTGGAAACGGTGCTGTTAAATATTTTCAGAGGCACAGGATTATCTGGCTTAGGTGGAATTCAAGCCAAAAGAGGAAAGGTTATAAGACCTTTATTGCCATTTACAAAAAGGGAAATAGAAGCTTATGCTAAAGAGAATAATTTGTCGTTTCGCACTGATAAATCAAACCTTGAAATAGAATATGATAGAAATAAAATTCGTCTTAAAATTATTCCGGCTATTGAACAGTTTTACCCGGTAATCAAACAGACTCTTCGTGATAACATCTTCAACTGGCAGGATGCAATCAGCATTTATCAGCAACAAATTGATTTATTAAGAAACCGATTGATTGATAAAAGAGATGATGAAATATATATAACCATTAGCAAAATTCAAAACCAAAAAGCTACTGGAACGGTGCTTTTCGAAATTCTAAGACCTTACGGTTTCAGAAGTGAACAAATCGCCCCTATCATCGCTTCATTTAATTCTATATCAGGAAAAGTGTTTTATTCGAAAACACATCGTCTTTTGAAGGATCGTAAGCACCTTATTATTACAGACATCACGATACCATATAGTTCAGAAGAATTGATTATGGAACAGGACACAGAGGTAACAACTGCTTTAATTCAGTTAAAAATTCAAACAATATTTAACAGCGATTTCAAAATCCCAATGGACGATTCGATAAGTTGTCTAGATTACGATAAGCTTGAATTTCCTCTCCTGCTTCGCAGATGGAATAAGGGTGATTACTTCTATCCTTTGGGTATGAATGGAAAAAAAAAGAAAATCAGTGATTTCTTAATTAATAAGAAGATACCCATTCATCAGAAGGAACAGACCTTTGTAATTGTTTCAGGGGAAAAGATGGCCTGCATTGTAGGAATCCGAATTGATGAGCGATTTAAAGTGACTAACGATTCAAAAAAGTTTTGGGT
>JACCZZ010000214.1 GCA_013695715.1 Chitinophagales bacterium
TTGAATGGCTTCAGGCTGATCGCCGGTAGGGCGGTAGTGAGATGTAAGATTGAAAGGCACAAGGCAAAGTTATTTCGAATTGCCCGAGGTGAAAAAGTTTTTATGCTTTCATATTTCAGAGAATTAAAAAGCATATTGAAGAATGAATTGTCCTTACTTCAATAATGGAAGCGATGTAAGGCTAACAAAGCCCCCGGAGCGAATATTTTTCCAGGGTTTTGTTATTTAACCCGATTCACAAGCTTCCTCTTAAAGTCAAGATGAAATTCCTTCCTGGTGCACTAATTCCAGATGCAAAAACCCGGTAGTTGGCATCAAAAATATTTTCACAGGCTGCTTGTATCAGCAAATATTTATTGATCTGATATTCGAGTCGCAGGTTCAACGTCCACCAGGCAGGCATCCCTTCCGGCGTGGCGTATTGTTCATTGTCTTCGCCATTAGCATTGTAATCTTCAATATGTTTCCAACCATTATAATTTGTAAATAACTCAGTACGAAACCCCTGATGTCTGAAAATGACTGATGTTTTTCCAAGCAGCGGTGGAATGTGATCGAGTGGTGCGTTTATGCTATCTGTCACTATGTTGCCTTTGGTATAAGTAACGGTGCTGGTGACGGAAAAGGCATTGGAAATATCTGCTAAAACATTTGCGTTAACACCGCAGAGATATGCTTTCTGCCTGTTTTGATTGGCCAACACGGCACTCAGTTCACCATTGTAAATGATAGAATCCTCTCCATTAAAATTGAAAACATCAGTAACGATAGCATCACGGAACAATGTTCCAAATAACACTGCTTCAATTTTTACTTTATTGCTGAATACTTTAGCAATACTGAAGTCTGCATTATAGGTTTTCTCCGGTTTCAGATCGGGGTTTGGAACGATCACACTTCCGGGCTCGGACTCAAAAATCTTTGCCAGATCATCTACGTTTGGTGCGCGAAAACCAGTAGAGCCAAGCAAGGAAAAGCGCCACTCCTTTTCACCGTTCCAGATAATGCCAAGAGAACCGCTTAAGGGTAAGTGTGTCTGGTTTATATCATCAAATGGAAAATCAAAAAATTCTTTGTTGAGGAAGGACGAGTGAAGAGTGATGTATTCCAATCGCAGTCCGCCACTCAGCACCCATGGATCAGAGAATTTCCATGTATCACTTGCATACAAGCCGATGTTGTTCATTGAGTTGTCGCCATCAGGATAGCGGGTGTCTAAAGGAGATATCTCACCAGTCTCAATGTTTTGTTCCTCAGCAGTTGAAAGTAATGAATTGAACTGCCCTTCTATACCTATACGGAAATCATTCCCATCGCTCTTCTTACGCGCATCGAGATCGAAGCCGGTAACACCTACCTGCTCTATTCGATGTTGTAATCCGGTTTGATCAAAACGTCTTTGGTGACGGCTCTCTTCAATAACCTGGTAGTTTACCCCCGCCCGATAAGAATTAAAAAAACCATTCATTGCATCTAGTTTTAATTCATATGATGCCAGTGTTCGCAACTGGCGGCCGTAATACCATTCTGCATATCTTAATCCTGTGTCTTCACCAGGATCGGTAAGTCGATCGTATCGTGGGATATTGGAAGAATTTGACAACTGTAAATTTAAAATATGCCTTACGTGGGCATTTTGCTTAAAGAGAAATTTCTGAAGAATATCGTATTGCGAGTATCCCGAAAAAACCTGTTTATAGATGTCATCATTTTTTACCAATGAATCCTGCCCATTGATTAGGTCCACATAATAGGGGCGGAGCCAGAGGCTGTCTGCAGTGCTATTTAGATTTTCGCCCTGACGCAGGTCATCAAAGTCAGAATAGGTAAAAGAGGTTAGTGAGCCCAGCTTTCCACCACCAATACTAAAATCAACGTGCCCGGTCTTCTCATTGTTAGCCGTGGCGTATCTAATAAAGGCATTGCTATGGACGTTCAGTGCACCGCTCATATCGCTAAGGAGGGGGTTTTTTGTATGCAGGTGAATTACACCGCCAAGGGCATCGCTTCCATAAACAGTAGACGAGGGACCAAAAAGTATTTCCATCTTGTCCAGGATGGATGCATCCATAGAGATGACATTTTGAAGATGGCCTGCACGATAGATTATATTATTAAGACGCACATCATCAATCATCAGCAATACCCTGCTTGCTTCAAACCCACGGATGACAGGGCTTCCCCCTCCTTGTTGAGATTTCTGAACTAAGACCTGGCCTGTGTTCGCAATCATATCAGCGGCAGTTTGTGGGTTTGACTGCTGTATCTGTTTTGCCGTAATGGATTCTACCTGTTGTGCTACATCTTTTTTTGCTTCAGGAACTTTATTAGCAGACACCACCACTTCGTCAATGTCAATGACCCGGTCTGAAAGCGTAGTATCCGG
Source organism: Chitinophagales bacterium (assembly GCA_013695715.1). Lineage (GTDB taxonomy): Bacteria > Bacteroidota > Bacteroidia > Chitinophagales > UBA10324 > JACCZZ01. The sequence continues at coordinate 2,387 of JACCZZ010000214.1, forward strand.
TGGAGATGTTTGTGCCTCCGCATTTAAATAAACTGAAAGGCTGATAAACATTATATTGAGAAATCGTTTCATAATGAATGATTTTGAAAAAAGTGAAATATCACCTGCATGGCAGATCATCATAAAAAGGTACTTCACCATAATGGTGAATGGATTAAATTAACAGCTCAGTAATAATATTAAGAGAGCACTGATTCAGGAGGAGAATACAAGAGGTATGAAGATGGCGATTGATAGTGATATAAGGTGTAATAGAAAGGGTCGCTATTGATAAGCGGAAAAATAAGTGGATGTTTGGCAGGAACTATGAAAGCCGTTTGTAAAAATTTTAGGAGTGTGGTGGTATTTCCGTCGTTTGGTGCTGATTCTGAGCGAGGGATTTGGAGAAGGTAATTGCTCAACTCTACAATAAGCAATTTTTCATTGTCATCATTGATGCATGTAATAGTTATAATAGCTCCACAAGATTCTGTTTTTACAATATCGTACAATCTTCCTTGATACATGAATTCATGCTCTTCAACCTTCATCCTTTCAAACTGTTCGGCGGAAAAGGAGAACTTTTCATATTGATCGGAATACATGCCTGAACGAATATGTTGTTGCATTTCTCTTTTAATATCTTGCTGGTTAATGAAAAAAACCAGTAAGTACCCTGCTGTATAGAACAAGATAAGTGGCAGCGAAATTAGGATGGCGGAAATTTTCAAAGCCTATTAATTAAACAAATTTAGATCATGGGAATTTAAGCTAATAAATGTGGCAAATCGGTATAACAGACAAATTCAATCAGTTTGAAGTGCTGTTAAAGCACGTTCAGCAGTTGTTCCTTTATCTTTTCTAATTCATCCTTCATCTGTACTACTAATTTTTGAATTCCTGCATGATTGGCTTTAGACCCTAGGGTATTGATCTCACGCCCCATCTCCTGTGTGATGAAATTTAATTTTCTTCCATTAGAGTCTGACTCTAAAGCTACTTTTAAAAAATATTCGCAGTGGCTTCGCAGACGGACTTTCTCTTCAGTGAAATCCATTCGCTCAAGATAATAGATTAGTTCCTGCTCAAAGCGGTTGCGGTCATATTCCTCTGAGGAGACAAGTTCAAGCAAATGATTTCGCAATCGTGATTTTATTGTTTCCATCCGGTCCGTCTCAAAAGTCTCCGATTCCTTCAGCAAAGAAAGAATTAGCGAGATGTTTTCCTTAAAAATTTGTTCAAGCCCTACACCCTCTTTTTTTCTGAAATCAGATAAATCTGATACTGATAATTGCAGTACATTAAGTATAGGCAGCCACTCTTCCTCAGATAACTCATGGGGTTTTGCTGCTCTTATCTCCGGCATCAGCATTACCACAGTAAGCAAATTGGTTGTGTCAGCGCCGAGCTGGTTACCAAGCAGCTTCAGGTCCTGATAGTATTTAACCACCAGATCAAGGTTAAGAGGGGTATCTTTTTCTGCAATGCCGTTTTCAATGGTAACCGATACATCCACTTTGCCCCGGTGCAGCCTTTCTGAGATAAGGTTTCGTACCTCCATTTCCTTATCCTTTATTGAGAATGGCAATCGTAAATTGAGATCAAGAAATTTACTGTTCAGTGAACGAATTTCTACTTTAATCGCCTTGCCGTTCTGAATAAGTTCTGCTCTTCCATAACCTGTCATCGATTGAATCATAAGGTTAATATCTCAATTTAATTAGGTGATATGTTATGGTTGTTACGTAATTAATTCGTCTGGTAATTTCAAATTTTCACTCCTCTCATTTGCTCCCTTTTGCTAAATACATTCTTTGAACTAACAAAATATACTCCCATGAAGATTAATACTGTGGCAATAATTTTAATCAGGGGGTATTCATCCTTATTCAACGCAAGTGCTATGATGGTAGCAAGAGCGGGTTGAAGGTAAATGTAAATACCAACAACTGAGGGTGGGGCTTGTTTTAAGGCTAGAGTATTTAGCAAGTAAGCAAAAAAGGTAGTGAAGATAACGATGAAGGATAACTCTATCCATATTGTGGGTGTAAAAAGGTGCCATTCAATTCTTGAGAATTCGCCCCATCCGATTGGTAAAACAAAAAACCATCCGAAGAAAAAAACCCAGGTGATAACAGTCACTGGATGGTATTTCTGCATTAACGGTTTCACAATCACTAAGTAGATGGCATAGGAACTTGCATTTATCAAAACCAGAATATCTCCCATCGCCTGACCGGAATGTAGCGCAGATTCTTTTCCTGATAAGATAATCAATACGGCACCTATTGCCCCTAACATTACCCCCATAATTTTAAGAAAGGTAATTTTCTCATCCTGGAAGATACCCGCAAACAATAAAATTAAAATTGGAGTGGTGGTCATCATTAGCGCAGCATCGATAGGTGTTGTGATTGACAGACCCTTAAAAAAAAGCAGTTGGTTAATTGCTACACCAAACAAACCGCATAAGATAAGAAGTGGGATATCACGGATTTTTATTATTTCTTTTATGAAGAAAATCTGAACAAGCAGAAACAATAACAAAGCGACTGATACCCGAATAACAATGGCACCATATGGCTGCACGTAATGCGGAACAACATCTTTAGAGATCGTAAAGCTTAGCGCATAAATGAGATTGGCTAAAAAAAGATAAAGATGGGTTTTTACCTGTGCACTCATAACATGAGTGCGAAACTACCGACTTATGAGACTAATTCAAGTTATATCAGAAATCAAGGCCAAGTGAAACATACCATATCGGCTTTTGTTTGGCGCCGCTATCGAAACCCTGGGCATAGTCAACACGAATGAAATAGCCCAGCAAAGTTGTTCGGGCACCCGCTCCATATCCAATAACCAATGGTTCACGGAAATAATTTACGTGTACAGCCACAGGACCTTGTGTGATATCAAGTGTGTTAAAAGGATTGTCTTCATCATAAGGGGAAATCCCCTGCCAAGCAGTGCCTGCATCGGCAAAACCTATTAATTGAAAGTTGCGGATCAGCTCAGACCTGATAGGTCTGTTTACGAAATAAGAAAATACAGGGAATCGAAGTTCAGTATTAACCAGTGCATAGGAATTTCCATTGCGAACATTTTGTTGAAAACCGCGCAAATTAACTGCAAGAGTTTGAAAAGCGTAACCTGCATCTGTAGCTACGGGAGTCTCTGTGTTGAATTGTGAAGTGGAGTTCAACCTCAGCCAGTTATCAACCCCACCGAGATAATAAACCACCTTCTGATCTCCCCATGAGGTAGCACCATCAACACGAGTTGCCCAAATAATATTTCTTGATATTTTCTTATAATATCTGAAATCAGCGCCTGCGGCAAACAAATATGTATTTCCCTTTTCTATCCTTCGCTGAGCATCGAGGTAAAGCTTATAACGAAGGCCGTCATAAATATTTGTCTGCACCTTAAGAGTATTGTCAAAAACAAATTCACCGCGTAAAGCCACCCAGTGTTCCATAAATTGATCTAATCCGAGGCTGAAGCTGTCGGTGCCCAAATAGTTTATGAGCTCATTGCGATATGAAGCTCCCAACCTAAAGCTCTTGGTATAATCTATAGGATAACGGAAGGTAGCATCAGCGATGTAAGTTCTCTGCTTGGCATTCACAGGCAAATACCATTGAGGATTTGCATCATAAGCTACGCTCTTAGAGCTGCGATAGATGGTGTACCGCTTGTCAAGCCGATGTTTTAGATCCTCAAACATCATATAGTATTCAGTTCCATCAAATGATGTCGGAAAGCGGAATCCTCCGGTAATGCGATAATCTTCCATCAGGTCAGTGATGCTTAACCTCATCAACGCACTTAAATTCGGGTTGTCGAATGTCGCTCCATTTCCCGCGAATGGCTGGTACCGTGTTATAACCAGGCTGTTATCAAGCTGAGTTATAACATAGCTGGTAGAGAACTTTACATTATAAGGGAGGATTTTTGAATATCGGAAAACAGGTTCATTTTTTTTTATGGTTAGGCTGCTGTCGGATTTAAGATTAGATGGTTTTAATGAGAATTCACTCTGGAAATAATAGTTGTTATTCTCTGAATGAGATGTATCAGCTTTAGTAGTATCGTTCACTGCTTCTTTATCAGACTGTTCTTTGGGAAGGAATAATACTGGTATGGTTGCGGAAGGTTCATATTTGCTAAGCAATTGATTTGCGTATTCTGTATTTGTGAGCTGAGGCAACTGCGAACGATCAATACTATCCTCAATTTTTATAAGCGAAAACTCATACCTATTATTGTTCTTCATGATCTGGGCCATCTTCCCTGCACGAAATGCAGCATCCTGCTCCAATATGCCCTTGGAATAATTAGTTTGTGGAAAAGATTTTATGGTGTCTTTATACACCGGAACCTGCTGAGATGAATCAAGCACCAAGTTATCCGAAGCTATTAAAGAATCGATATTATATTCCGGATTCACAACAGTAGAATCATGAAAAAAGTAGTAATGATCATAATGATGGAAATAGCTGTCGATATATGCAACGAAACGATTATTGATTCCATTCTGATCACTTAAGTATGAAAAATATTCAGTATTGAAGAGCGCTGGTTTTGTTTCATTAGCTGCTGGTGTATCATTTACTCGCACCAGTTCTTTAGATTTCTTTTTTGTGTTGTAGAAAAACAGGTCGAAATTTTGTATCGCTCTTGTAGTATCCATAAACCGGTTGCGCAAAGTGTCATCCCGTCTATTGGAAGAAAAAACAATACCCTGCCGGGTCGGCAGTTTCACAAAATGTGGATCAAGGTCATCGTAAAAATCATTTGTTATCTGCTCGAATTTTGAAGACCTGATATTTAAGGTGAAGATATCTGATTGTCCCCTGTTGATTGCAGATAAAACGAGGGTGTTTGCATCACTGAATGAAATGGAGAGCACCTTTTGGAAGTTTACAATATACCGTTTCTCTTTCTTCTTTTCATCTATATCATAGGTGATAAGCCCTACCTTATTTCGCTTTTCATAAATAATAGCCAGGCGTTGACCTGTAGGGTCAAAGGCGAGCAAGGGTTGGGAATAATCAATCGGCTGTAGAATGTTTTTAAAGCCTCCCTTAAAAAGCGTTTTTGATTTTTCTTTTTCAAGATCTCTGAAACATACCTTATACTTTCCAAGATCATTACGAACAAAGGCAATCTTTGAAGCATCCGTGGTAACATGCAACTGGTTGTAAACAAATTGAGGACGCTCCTTTTTTTTAATCACTACACTTGATAACGGCATTTCCTTGCCGGCAGCTTCCTGGTTATAAAGATTGTCGTAGTAGCTATAAAACTCATTTAAAAAATCTTTAACCGACTTACCTAATACAAAGCTAAACCCGCTTTCCATACTGCGGTTTATTCGAGTGAGATAAAGAAGATTAGGAATGGTGGCTTCTCCGTATTTTTCTGAAATATAGTGCCACACAGCATGTCCCGCGAAGCGAGCATCTGTACCCGTAAGCCTATTCATCTTTTTATAACGCCCGCTTAATATTCCATCACGCAGCTTATTATCTAACTCAGTACTCCACGATTGTCCTATGTATGAAGTAAGTCCTTCTTTGAACCATAATGGTAATTTGAGCAATACAGCATTTTGAACTACCTCTTGTATGTTGCCTCCAAACATCATGTTAAGTAAAAAGATACTTGCTACACCTTCACGGATTTGTTCACGCAGGTGCTGATGATTGCCATCAAAATATACAAACATCTTATCACCTATAATTTTAGTTGTTCCGCCTGTGTTATTCAGGTCAACACCATAGCCTATATTGGATTGCTTGAGATCAGAAAGATTATTATAGACCAGTATATCTATCCGGTCATTAAGCTTATATTCCATTCGGGTTTCAATGTCGCTCAGCTCCTTTTCACCATCGAGAATAGTAAACTTTCCTACATCTTGCCCACCTGGATAGAAATAGACCACAAAGCGGTCAGTTTGATAAAAGGACCAGGGAAAATCTTTGTATTGTACCCTGTTTTGACCAAATTCCTCATCAGGTGTTTGAGCAGAAACCTTAATTCCAATCAATAAAATGAGAAACAATAAAATAACTTTGTTAGTCCTAATCTCGATACTGTTTTTCTTCACTATAACACCTTTTTGATTACCGAATACCACAAACTTAATGGAGAGAAACATTTCCCTCGGCTCTATTCTTTAACTGCTTTTGATTTTTTTATTGGATAAAATTAGAGGAATGAATTTTGAAAGTTCAAATTAAACAATTTATCGGAAATCTATGATTCATGTACAAAGCTTTGTATTTAACGATTTTTTAGAAAACACCTACCTCTTATGGGATGAAACTAAAGAATGCCTGATCATAGATCCGGGATGTTACTATGCGCATGAAAGCGAAGACCTGAAAAAGTTTATTGATGGTAATAAATTGAAACCAACGCTGCTGCTCAATACGCATTGTCATGTTGATCATATTTTTGGAAATAGGTTCGTAAAGGAAACCTATAACATCCCATTCTACACAACCGAAATAGAAGTACCTATCTTAAATGCCGCTGAAGCCATTGGAAAGTTGTATGGAATTCATGTAACACCTTCTCCTCAGCCTGATAACTTTTTGAATGAGGGTGATGAAGTAAAGTTTGGCAAATCCTCACTGGCTGTTTTGTTTACCCCCGGACATTCGCCGGGAAGTATTTGCTTTTATTCATCTCCGGATAAATTCCTAATCGGCGGCGATGTGCTTTTCCTGGGCAGTATTGGGCGAACTGATTTGCCCGGCGGAGATTACGATACACTTATGCAGAGCATCTTAAACAAAGTTTTGCTGTTGCCAGATGATGTCAAAGTTTACAGTGGACATGGGCCTATGACAAGAATTGGTGCTGAGCGAAAAGACAATCCATTTGTGCTTGAGTATGCCTCTGAAAGAAAAAAGGTCAGCCT
>JACCZZ010000220.1 GCA_013695715.1 Chitinophagales bacterium
GGCATACCGATGCCCGCAAGGCAAAGAACCAGCAAGAACGTTTTAATTCGTTGAGCGAGAAAATTACTCAACACTATCGATCCCTCATTTTTTCTTGAGGATTTACTGAAGCTGTAAGCATTTTTCATAGTTGTTTTGTTTTAGTGAAGGGTGAATTTAGTACTATCATGCTGCAAATGGAAGTTGTTATCAAAATAAAATAAAGAAACTTCTTCCTACAATCAAATGTAGTTATTTTTTATTTCTTTTAAAATGAGCTTGTTAATTTAAGATTTCCATAAGGACAAATTCTCTATTGCTATATGATTTTGGTGATAAGGGATGTTATATCTTTAATGCAGTGAATAAATGTTTCATACCATGCGGTTGAGCAAAGCCAGCATTCAATCAGGTTGTCTATTATTTTTTTATTTCCTGAATGTTTTACAGTCTTTTAGTCAATCACCAGGAGGTGTTGCTGCGAATCTGAGGCTGTGGCTAAGAGCTGATATGGGAACCAGTTGTACTGCAGACGGGTGTGCTGTTACTACATGGACTGACCAGGCGGGGTTTACCAACGCCACTCAGTCTTCCACATCCCCTAAACCTTCATTCCAAAATAATATTACAAATAATTTGAATTATAACCCAGAAATTTCATTCGATGGTATAAACGATTACTTCACCGTGTCAGACTTTTCTTCTGGCTTTACAAATTCTGGCCACATTTTTTTGGTAACCCATAATCCTAGTGCCGATTCTCTTCGGGAGATACTTGACTATAAGGCAGACGCCGGATCAAACTTTCCCTTTAATGATGGACTTTATTACCTCGATTTCATTACCGTTGCAGGCAGTGCCCCACCAGCAGATTTTATAGCCTCAGATCCTTTCATTTTTAATTCTATGGTGAGCAGCAGCCCCAAGACAGCAAGTCATTTTTTCAATGGCACTTCTGCTTTTACATCGGTTGATAATGGAAGTTCCTCGCCAAAAATTGATATGCGTATTGGTGATGGTGATTATTCAAGCATATTTACAGGAATAACGTCGCTGCCCTTTAAAGGCCGGGTAGCGGAGGTAGTTGCGTACAATACCAATTTAACTTTAAACAACAGGCAAAAAGTAGAAACGTATCTAGCAATTAAATATGGCATTACATTATCGCATGATTATATCAATACATCGGGGATTGTAACATATGCTGTGGCCACCTATAATAAAAATATTATTGGAATAGCAAGAGAAGATGGTGAGGACTTATTACAAAAACAATCTCATACCCTGGATGATACTTCAAGGATCTATATGAATGCCCTGGCCTCCGATAACCTTGTAAATGCAACCCCACCTTCAGAATTTGGAGCGGATGAGGCTTCACTTATTACGGGGCATGACAATGGAAAGATGTGCTCTACCCCTGCCGCACTTTCAGAGAAGCCACCAACGGTTTATTCAAGACTTGAGAGAGAATGGAAAGTATCAAATTATAGTTTCACAGGTTTGTTTAACATGGATTTCAAACTAAATGCTTGTGCTTCCCCATCTGCTGTAACAGCCAGTGATCTAAGGTTGCTGGTAGATGCAGATGGAAACTTCTCAAATGCAACTGTGTACTCCCAAGCCAATGGTTTAACCTTCAACTACTCTGGTGGTATTATTTCCGTTCTTGGTATTAGCACGTTACATATTCCGGTTAATACTGTCAAATACATTACTATAGCTTCTGCCTTTGCAACCACTGTTTTACCAATAGAGCTCATTGATTTTACTGCCTCACCAGAGAATAAATCAATTAAAATATCCTGGTCAACACAAAGTGAATACGAAAATGATTATTTCATCGTGCAACGCTCTAAAGATGGAAGTTTATGGGAGAATGTATCTTATGAAGATGGTGCTGGAAACAGCAATTTAATTCATCACTACGAAGCCTGGGATGATCATCCTTTTTCAGGTATCTCATATTACCGTCTTCAGCAGGTAGATTATAATAAATCATTAAGTTTCTCCGAGGTTGTTGACGTCACTTTTTTCACTTCTGACAATATTATTTGTTATCCGAATCCTACAGTAGATTATCTTATAGCAGATTTAGGTCACTCAGATAATAAGGTTCAAGTATACGTTATTAACAGCTTAGGCCAGGCATGTGATATTTCATTCAATATAGAAAACAACCAGCTTAAATTATCTACTGAAAAATTAGAAAAAGGAATTTATCAGATTAATATAATAACTGACGGGCAGTATTACAAAACCTCGTTTATAAAGCAATAGCATTAGGGAAGTCCGATGAATTATCTCAGCCGATCTTTTTAAAGTCTTCTGTTGACTTAGTTCCAAGTTATCAACGTATCCACATTCCGCTATTTTGAAAGTTTGTGGTTCGTTAAATTTGTTTTTTTTAAAACATCCGAATACAGTGCGACTTGTAAGCCTCGAGATAAAAGGATTCAAAAGCTTTGCTGAGAAAACGGTAATCAATTTCAACGACAGTGTTACAGGTGTCGTGGGCCCTAACGGCTGCGGAAAATCGAATGTTGTAGACGCAATACGTTGGGTGCTGGGCGAACAAAAAACCTCCATGCTTCGGTCTGAGAAGATGGAGAACATAATATTTAATGGTACAAAAAACCGCAAACCGTCATCCCTTGCCGAAGTATCGCTGACTTTTGAGAATAATAAAAACCTGCTGCCAACAGAATTCCATACAGTTACCATCAGCCGCCATTATTATAGAAATGGTGACAGCGAATACAAATTAAATGGCATCACCTGCCGTCTGAAAGACATCACATCTCTCTTCCTGGATACAGGCATCAGCAGTGACTCATATGCAATTATAGAGCTGGGCATGGTAGATGAAATTCTTAATGATAAGGAACATTCCAGACGAAAACTGTTCGAACAGGCAGCAGGAATATCTAAATATAAAGCACGAAAAAAAGAAACCTTAAATAAGCTCGAGGCAACACAAGGTGATCTTAACCGTGTGGATGATCTGTTGTTTGAAATTGAAACCAATCTTAAAGCCCTTGAAGGCCAGGCACGAAAAACCGAACGTTATTATAAGCTGAAAGAGGAATATACGCAGCTTAGCGTTGAGCTCGCTTTGTTTACTCTTATCGATTTCAAAAAATCATTTGCTGCACTGCAATTGCAGCAACAACAAGAGGGAGACAAAAAGCTGAAATTAGAGACGGATCTGGTGATGCTTGAAGCAGCCCTCTCACAGGAAAGAGCTGACAATATTGATAAGGAAAAACAGATGCTTGCTGTTCAGCGCGAACTCAATGACTTTGTCACTTCTATACGACAAAAAGAAAGTGATAAAAATTTATTAATCGAAAATTTAAAGTTCGAGAAAAATAAAAAGGAAGCCCTTACTTCTCAAAATATAAAAGCTGCAGCAGATCTGGAACAGATAGGTAAGAGCATTGATGGATTTTATGAGCAAAAAATTCGACAAAACGAGCTATCAAATTCTGCTTCACAAATTCTTGACATTGCACAGCATGAGCTTGGTAACAACCGCGCTGATTTCTCTAACATAAAACTCAGGTTGGAACAACAGAACACTATACGGCGTGAACTTGAAAGGGAATTCGCGGAAACTGAAAAGACGATAGCAATTAATGTGGTGCAGAGGCAAAACCTTTTTTATGAAACTGAGCGGAGCACGTCAGAGTATAATGCAAGAAAGGAAGAACATGAACTCCTCAAAGAACAGCTAAAGGCTACCGAATCTGAAGAACATCTGAAAAAAATTGCCGTGCTGGAGCTCACTCAATCAGGTGATGCTTTGCAGGAGCAGATCAATACTCTAGAAGAAGAATTAGAGCTATGCCGTGAGCAATTGCGGTCTGTTCAGCGGCAGCTCGATGCAAGGCAGAATGAATATAGCCTTACAAAAAGCTTTATTGATAATATGGAGGGCTTTCCTGATTCAATTAAATTTTTGAAGCAGCATCCCCAATGGGCAACACATGCGCCTTTGCTTTCCGACATCATCTCCTGCCCTATTGAATTTCGAGTTGCCATTGAAAACTATCTTGATCAATATCTCAATTTTTATCTGGTATCTGATGTAATAGATGCAATGAATGCGGTGAACTTACTAAGCAGCGCCGATAAGGGTAGGGCTAATTTTTTTATTCTAAATAACTTTGAAGATACAAGAGCACAAAATCTAACAGCGCCACCAAATGCAATAAGGGCGATGGAAGTTGTAGAGGTCGATTCCAAATACCATAAACTTGTTTCACACCTGCTCTCTGAAACATTTATTGTTCCCGAAGACAACATTGATCTTTCAGATTTTGACAAGAGGGCATCGGTGATATCTAAGAATGGAAAATTTGTACGAACCTCGCTCAGCTTGTCAGGTGGTCAGGTAGGTTCTTTTTCCGGAAAGCGATTGGGCCGTATAAAAAATCTTAAAGCAGTTGAAAAAGAAATTCAAAAGTTAAAAGATCAATCAGAACACCTGCAAAAAAATGTTCAGGCTCTGCAGGGTGATCTGCTTAGTCTTCGAAGCTCATCAAAGGATGCTGAGCTTGATGATGCACGTGAAGAGCACAATGCAATAAAAAATAAATTGGCATCACTTCAATCGAAGATTGAAAGTTTAGAAACTTCCTTCCATAATCATGAAGTTCATATTGAAAATGTTCATGTCAAGATGGGCGAGCTCGAAAGAGATCACCTTCACTTTATAGACGAGCTAAATATTCAGACAGATAAAAAACACGGCATTCAGCAATTGCTCGACGAACTGTTAGCTGCATACAGCGACAGCGAGCAGAAGCTCAATGAATCAGCAAGATTGTTCAATGATAAAAACATACAATACGTTCAGCATCAGAACACCGTTGCTGCCATTGACCGCGAGTTAGAGTATCGGGATCAGCAACTTGCCACTATTAGTCAGTTAATACAAACAAATCAGTCAGAGCTGGATCATACAGATTTAGTGATAAACAGTTTAGAGAAAAAACGGCAGATTGCAGAAGAGACCATCATTCATGATTATTCTCAAAAAGAACAAATTGAAAAGAGGGTCTCAGACATCGAGCAGGTTTACTATGAAAGCCGCGGTAAAATTAATGAGATAGACGAGCGACTGCGTACGATTTCAAAGAATAAGGAACAGGTAGAAATGTTGCTTAACCAAATTCGTGAAAAGACTACCGAACTAAAGATTCAGCTCAATTCACTTAAAGACCGTTTAGCTATTGAGTTTAAGATTGATATCGAAGATCTGATGGATCGTGAACCTGACAACCAATTGAATGTTGAGGAGCTGCGCCTAAAATCTGAGAAGCTCAAGAACAGGATTGAAACCTATGGAGAAATAAATCCGATGGCCATGGAAGCTTATAATGAGATGAAAGAGCGCCATGATTTTATCGTAGCTCAAAAAGCTGATCTGATGAGCGCAAAATCATCATTGCTGCAAACCATTGAAGAAATTGAAACTACCGCGAAAGAACAATTCATAACTGCCTTTAATACGATAAAGGAAAATTTTGTGAAGGTATTTAAGAGTCTTTTTACCATTGACGATGAATGCGATCTTGTACTTGAAGAACCTGAAAACATGCTGGAATCAAAGATTCAGATCATGGCACGTCCGAAAGGCAAACGGCCCCAGGTAATTGATCAGTTATCTGGTGGAGAAAAAACACTTACTGCAATTTCACTGCTTTTCGCATTGTATTTATATAAGCCTGCGCCATTCTGTATTCTTGATGAAGTTGATGCTCCACTCGATGACGCTAATATTGATAA
>JACCZZ010000257.1 GCA_013695715.1 Chitinophagales bacterium
CTTCAGCCCAAAAATTATGGACATTAGAAGAGTGTGCTGCCTATGCCATCGATCATAACATCTCTATCAGGCAATCTGAATCAAACGAGCAGCTTTCAGAATATACCTTAAACCAGGCGAAGCTCAACTTGCTACCCAATATAAATGGGAGCGCAGGCTATTATTTTAATTTCGGAAAAACTGTCGATCCAACCACAAATCAGTTTGTGAATCAAAATACACAGACGAATTCACTTCAGCTTTCTGCCGGATGGCCCATCTTCCTCGGGCTGCAGCGCATAAATGCGATAAAAGAAAATGAATTCAGCCTGCTGGCGAGTCGTGCGAATACAGATGCCACTGAACAGAACATCTTATTAAGTGTAGCAGGAGCTTTTCTTGACATTGTTTATGCCAAGGAAAATCTCATAAACGCCAATGATCAGCTCAGCCTTTCTCAACAACAGCTTGAGCGCAGCCGCATTCTTGCAGAAGCAGGAAGTCTCCCACGAGGATCAATATATAACATAGAGGCACAGGTTGCGCAGGATGAGCTGAATCGCGTAAATGCAGAAAATCAATTGGCATTAGCAAAGCTTAATCTTTCACAGTTAATGAATGTGAATGAAACGGTAGATGTGATGGTACCAGATATTAATATGAGTAATGAATTGCTTCAGGATATAAATAAAAATGCAGACAGCATCTATCAAACTGCACTTAAAAATCAGGCAGCGATAAAAAGTTCTGAATATTCACTTTTAAGTTCTGAACGGGCACTGGCGGCTTCAAAGGGTGCACAATATCCTTCTCTATCGCTGTTCGGTAACCTGACTGCTAATTACTCTGATGCTTATCAGCAGTTGATTTCTTTTGATACAATAAGCGGGGGCGTTTACCCGATTGGATTTGTAGAAAGCACCGGAGATCCTGTTGTTTCTCCACAATTTGATTTTATACCTCGGTTAGGAAATGTGCCTTACGATAAGCAGCTTAGAGATAATTTCGGTCAGTTCTTCGGCTTAAGTCTCGAAATTCCTATTTTCAGCAATTGGAATACCCGAACAAACATAAGCCGTTCAAAAATAAATGTAGTTAATGCTCAATATAATCTTCAATCAACAAAGCTGCAACTGCAAAAGGATGTGCAGACTGCTTATCAGGATGCTGTGGGTTCCAAAAATAGTTACGAAGCATTACTAAAGAATGTAACCGCTCTTCAAAGGGCTTTTGATGATGCCCAAAAAAGATTTAACCTTGGCGCCATCAATTCCCTCGACTATACAACAGCAAAAAGTAATTTGGCAAGAGCTCAATCTGATCTGCTGCAGTCAAAATATCGCTATATTTTCAGCTTGAAAGTTCTTGATGTATATGAGGGTAAACCAATAACGCTGCAATAAATTCATGTTTAGAAAGAACCGTCTTTTAGTTTTTTTAATAGCAATTGTTGCAATTCTCCTGATTGTTTTGGTTGTAGGAAAGAAGCAGGGATGGATTGGAAAAGGAAAAGCGATGGAGGTAAGCGCAGAAAAGATTTCCAAAAGAACAATTATAGAGCGTGTTTCTGCAAGCGGAAAAATTTATCCGCAGTTGGATGTTAAAATTAGCCCAGACGTCTCTGGAGAAGTTACAGAACTATATGTAAGAGAAGGTGATTCAGTGAAACAGGGAATGCTGCTTGCGAAAATTAAACCCGACATCTACAAGGCGATTTTAGATAGGGCTATTGCCGCCTTGAACACAGCAAAAGCAAATGCGTTGCAGGCAAAAGCTTCAGGCATGCAGGTGCAAGCGGAATTTGACAGAGCAGAAAAGAATTATAATCGTAACAAGGAACTGTACGATCAAAAGGTGATCTCGCAAGCCGATTGGGAAGTGATTGAGGCTGGTTACAAATCGGCACAGGCTAATAATGAGGGTGCTAAAATGAGTGCGCGGGCAGCAGAATTCAGTGTGCAGAGCGCCCAGGCCAGCGTGAATGAGGCACGTGAAGATCTGTCTAAAACAACGATTTATGCTCCCAACGAAGGCATCATTTCTCAGCTAAATATTGAAAAGGGAGAACGGGTTTTAGGCACTACGCAAATGGAAGGTACAGATATGATGCATATTTCCAATCTTGATGCTATTGAAGCAAGAGTTGATGTAAGTGAAAATGATGTGCTGCGGGTAAATATGGGAGATACTGCGGAGATAGAATTGGATGCCTATCCGGAAAAAAAGTTTAAAGGTGTAGTGAACCAGATTGCAAATTCTGCAAGAAGTACCTTGACAGGGCAATCAGAACAAGTGATAAACTTCCAGGTAAAAATTCTCTTATTGAAAAATTCATACAAAGAATTAATTGAGAATGAGGGCAGGCGTTACCCATTTCTTCCAGGCATGTCAGCCTCCGTAGATATTATGACAAACAAGGTGATGAATATAATGGCCGTGCCAATACAATCCGTTACCACAAGAGAAGATACCTCAACCGTAGTAAGGGCAGAAATGGTTTCTTCAGATAATGAGATTAAAAAAAATAACGATTCGCCGGATGAAGTAGTGTTTGTTATTGATGATGGTGAAGCGAGATATAAAAAAGTTACCACAGGTATTCAGGATGATGAGTTTATAGCAATCAGATCTGGATTGATGGGGCAGGAGCAGATCATTACAGGACCTTTCAGTGCAATCTCCCGCATGCTGAAAAATGGAGATCCTGTGGAGGTGGTGGATAAAGACAAACTCTTCAAGAAGGAAGAGGATAATTAAACAGATTTCCGGATACTATAACATTAGATTTTTTCAGCACCTCGTCATACATCTGATGGTGATCAACCTCTTTACCTGCTATAGAATAATTATTTGACCTTGAAAAATACCGCGAGTATGTTTAACAAGGCTATAGCTATGGTAGGGGGTGGAAGCTGGGCAACCGCCCTTGTAAAGGTTTTAAATGAGAATGATCACCGGATAAGTTGGTGGCTGCGTGACGAGAATGCCGTAGATCATTTAGTAAGAAAACATCATAATAAAAACTATTTAAGCTCCATCTCGTTCAGGCCTGAACTCATAAACCCCTCTAATAACCTGGAGAATGTCATCAGGTTGAATGATATAATTTTTCTCGCAGTACCGGCTACCTTTCTTCCTATTGTTTTAAGGGATTGTTTGCCAGAAGATTTTCAAGGTAAGATTGTTGTTTCTGCAATCAAGGGAATGATTCCTGATAAGAATCAGATTATTGCAGAATATCTGCAGCAGCAATTCGATATTCCCTTTGAAAATATAGTAATTGTGAGCGGACCATCTCATGCCGAAGAGGTAGCATTGGAAAAGCTCTCCTATCTTACCCTTGCTTGCCCAGATGAAGCCGTTTCATTGGCAATTTGCGAATTGCTTAACTGTAATTATTTACGCTGCATTTCCAGTGACGATATTTATGGTACTGAATATGGTGCTGTGCTGAAGAATATTTATGCGCTGGCTGCCGGCATCTGTCATGGACTTGGATATGGCGATAATTTTCAAGCGGTGCTCATCTCTAACGCCATCGAAGAAATGGAATCTTTCGTGAAGGCAGTGCATCCGATTTCCCGCGACATAAAAAAATCAGCTTACCTCGGGGATCTTTTAGTAACCGCCTATTCACAATTCAGCCGCAACCGCACTTTAGGCGCCATGATCGGAAAGGGATATTCTGTAAAGAGCGCATTGCTGGAGATGAACATGGTTGCTGAGGGATATAATGCAGCAAGATGCATTCATGAGGTAAATAAACAATATCATGTACCGCTTCTTATCAGTGAAGCAACCTATCGCATACTATATGAGGGTGCGAATGCCAGAGACGAAATGCAAAAGATGAGTGAGAGATTAAGTTAGATTTGACGGCCTCCTGAATGTAATTACTGGGCCATGTTCCATTGTTGAATCTCCTGTTTCACCTTCAGAAAGTCTTCCCATATATCTTTTAAGATTTGCGCTGCAGGTTTAATATCATTTATTTGAGCACTCACCTCGCCAATCTCTAATTCACCTTCATCAAGGTCACCTTCAAACATCCCACGTTTCGCCCGCGCACGACCTAAAATGATCTTCAGATCATCGGCAGATGCGCCCCGATCTTCTGCACTTTGTATTTCCTGAAAAAATTTATTCCTGATCAACCGCACCGGAATAAGCTTCTTCATTGTCAATACCGTTTCGCCTTCTGCGGTATTAATAATTTTTGATTTAAAATTTTCATGACCACTTGCTTCAACACTCGCAGCGAAGCGGGTCCCGACCTGCACACCTTCGGCTCCCAAGGCAAAGGCGGCCATCATGGCCCTGCCTGATCCAATTCCTCCAGCAGCGATCACAGGAAGGTCAACTGATTGTTTTACCATTGGAACTAAAACCATTGTGGTCGTTTCTTCGCGACCATTGTGCCCACCTGCTTCAAATCCCTCAGCCACTACAGCATCACAACCGGCTTCCTCTGATTTTTTTGCAAAGCGGGAACTGGAAACTACATGTACCACTTTAATTCCATGGTTTTTCAGCAATGAAGTATAAGCTTTTGGATTTCCTGCCGAGGTAAAAACAATTTTAACTCCTTCTTCAATAATTATTCGGAAGTGATGATCAATATCTCGGTATAATAAGGGAACGTTTACAGCAAAAGGTTTTTCTGTCTCCGACCTGCATTTTTGAATGTGCTGTTTCAATATGTCAGGGTACATTGAACCGGAGCCAATGATTCCCAATCCTCCGGCGTTGCTCACCGCTGAGGCAAGCTCCCATCCGCTGCACCAAACCATAC
>JACCZZ010000276.1 GCA_013695715.1 Chitinophagales bacterium
AGGCGCTTCATTCCAACCACGGCGAGCGATACGGAAATTCTGCTTGAAGCTTTCATACGGTTCGGACAAGAAGTAGTGCACATGCTCAATGGGATCTTTGCTTTTGCAGTATATGATACACTTGAAAACGAACTCTTTCTTTATCGCGATCAATTAGGTGTTAAGCCTCTGTTTTATTTCTGGAATGGTGTAGACTTTGCCTTTGGCTCTGAGCTGAAAGTAATATGCAGCTTGCCTGCTGTTACAAAGAAAATAAATGATCCGGCAGTTGGTTATTTTCTGCACTATGGTTTCATTCCGGCACCGCATACTATCTATCAGGACATATATAAGCTGGAGCCTGGAACGTGGCTGCGAATAAGCCATAGTGGATTGCAAAAGCATACGTACTGGAGTTTATCTGATAAAATACTTCCGCAGGTAATTACCGATAAGGAAGAAGCGCTGATTAAGCTGAGTGACCTGCTTGTAAGCTCCGTTCAATACCAACTCAATAGTGATGTGCCAACAGGTATATTTTTAAGCGGTGGCATTGACTCAAGCCTGTTGGCTGCACATGCTGTGTCGTTGAGCGGTGTGAAGGTTCATACTTTTTCTTTTGGCTTTAAAGATTACGAGCATGATGAATCTATTTATGCAAAAGCAGTTGCTGAGGCCTTGCAGACGGAGCATCATGAATACCTTTTTTCTTACAAGGATATGGAATCGCTCATAGTTGAAATGAACCAGTGCTTCGATGAACCCTTTGCTGACACCTCCGCATTGCCGACTCTTTTATTGTCCAAAGAAGCAAAGCGGTTAATTACTGTTGCGCTTTCAGGTGAGGGTGGCGATGAATTGTTTTTCGGTTATGGCTCCCATCGGTGGGCACGCCGGATGAATAATCCTTTATTCAGAAAACTCGGGCAGTGGATTTCTCCATTAATGGCACATGGTTCCAGCCGGCAGCAACGGATAGCGCACCTGCTTCGAAATGATGGGTTATCATCACCCGCATTACTAGATCATATTTTTTCGCAGGAGCAATATCTCTTCTCGGTCGCTGAACTGGAAAGTCTTCTTATTGAAAAGAGATATTTTCCTTTTTCTGATAACAAACACACAAGAGCAGTCAATATCTTAGCAACAATTGAATCAGCCTCTCCACGATCACTTTCATCTATGGAGCAGCAGGCATTATTCGACCTGCTCTGTTACCTGCCTGATGATCTGCTTACAAAAGTTGATCGCGCCAGCATGAGATATGCGATTGAAACACGTGTGCCTTATCTCGATTATAGGGTAGTAGAATTTGCCCTCAACCTTTCTCCCTCTTTAAAATACCACAATGGAACTTCAAAGTATATACTGCATGAGATTTTAGGGCGCTACCTACCCCGCAAGCTGTTTAACAGGCCTAAACAGGGGTTCTCTATTCCGCTGGATTATCTGCTGCAGCATGAACTTTCATTTCTATTCGATGAGTTTCTTAACAATACTGTGATAACCAGATACAACATAGTGGATTGTAAAAGAGTAACAGAATTAAAGAAACAATACAAGGGAGGAAAAAATTATTTATACAATCGGCTTTGGTTATTGATTGTTTTACATCAATGGATGGTAAGGCATGTCAATTAAACACTATGTTTAATCCTGAATTTATATGAAAGGAAATAATAGGTGCAATAAGAAAACCGATTATCTTCCTTTATTTAACCTACATTGATGACCGGACAAGAAGCATACAGAAAACTGCTTTGGGATGAAGCTCCGTTGTTCCATCAACCATTTTGGTTAGATGCTGTCGCACCAAATCAGTGGAATGTAGCAATGATTAGACGTGAGGGATTGTTGCATGCATATTATTTATATGCGTTAAGGAAATCCATCTTAGGGACACATTGCTACATGCCTGAGCTTACTCAATTTCTAGGACCCGCGTATAGGGTGCAGGGCTTAATTGAACGTGAACGACTGAACCATGAAACATTGGTGCTGGAAGAGCTATGCTCTATGCTGCCGCCTGCTGCTGCATTTTCTTCGCGATGGCAAACAGGATATTTTAACTGGTTGCCCTTCTATTGGATGAATTATAATCAAAGAGTACGTTATACGTATGTGCTCGAAGATATCAGCAAGCCAGAAACAGTTTTTTCTCAATTCAATGATAAAATTGTAAGAGAAATTCGGAAAGCTGAGAAAGGTTTTTCAGTATCAGAAACCGAAGATGTATCCCAGTTTTACAATCTTATTAAAAGCAATTTCAAGCAGAAAAACGCATCTGTTCAACTCAGCTTTGAGATATTAAATAATGTTTTTCTTGCCTCACAAAAAAATGGAAGTGGAACAATCTGGTGTGCCTTAGATGGGCAAAACCACTGGGCAGCAGCCATTTTTATTGCATGGGATAATAAAACTGCTTATTATATTATTGGGGCAAGAGACGATGCATTTGGAAACAGTGGCGCCATGAGTCTACTCTTCTGGCATGCGTTCAATTCATTAAAGGATAAAGTGAAAAGCTTTGACTTCGAAGGATCTATGATAAAAGGAGTTGAAAATTATTTCAGGTCATTTGGTGCAAGCCAGCGGATGTTTTTTGAAATTACTGCTGTTCGATCCCCATAT
>JACCZZ010000314.1 GCA_013695715.1 Chitinophagales bacterium
AAAAATTATTAACAACAATTTAAACTAAAACTATGTCAGCAATTAATCCTTACTTAAGCTTTAAAGACAACACTGAAGAAGCATTTAAATTTTACAAATCTGTATTTGGAGGAGAGTTTCAAACCATTATGAGATTTAAAGACATGCCCCCTGAACAACCAATGTCAGAAGACACAGGCAATAAAATTATGCATGTCGCTTTACCAATAGGAAAAGGAACAATATTAATGGGCAGTGATGCTCCGGAAGGATTTGGACCACCACTTACCGTGGGAAACAACTTTTCAATTGCAATCAGTACTGATAGCAAGGAGGAAGCAGACAGGATTTATAAAAACCTTTCAGCAGGTGGGCAATTAACTATGCCAATGGATAATGCTCCCTGGGGTTCTTATTTTGGAATGCTTACTGATAAATTTAGAGTTAACTGGATGGTAAGTTTCGATCAGAACCCACAACGGTAATGTAGAGATGAAATGCATACGGCTTGCAAAATCGCAAGCCGGTGCTTTTACTTGATTAAAATGTGAATTAAGTTATGTAAGATACCGGCTTAAAACTTAGCTGACTATGATAGAGGTTTTCAAAACAAATGTTATAGACACAGGTCAGGCAAACATGTTAGTTGATCAGATAAACAAAAACTTTACTGATTATAGAGCCAACTTTGACCTTCAGGATTGTGATAACATCTTGCGTGTGAAATGTATAACGGGATTAATACAATCTTCCCTGTTGATCAATCTTTTGAGAGAATTCGGATTTAACGCTGAAATCCTGACTGATGAGATTCCATCCTCCTACCCGAATGTATTCTCCAAAGAGTATGCAGCTAATAAAATTAATTTTTGAAACAGACCCAAGTCAATCATCAGCTAGTGCCTGTTTGCTGGATCAGTTTTAGTACGGCGGATTTAATTTCATCTCTAACGACTCTCGTCTGTGCTAATTTCTCTTCAGGGGTTCCAATGAAAGCAGCTGGATCGGCAAATTCCCAAGATATTTTCTTTACTCTACCCGGAAAAATGGGACATCGTTCAGAGTTTTTCGCATCACAAACCGTTATTATATGGCTGTACCACCTTCCCTCTTTATAAATCGAGAAAACATCCTTTGTCTGATTGTTTGAAATGTCAATCCCCTCCTCCTTCATGGCCTCTATTGCAAGTGGGTTCAAGATCCCCGGTTCGAGTCCTGCGCTCTCCACTTCATAAAAATCACCGCCCAATTTCTTGAGAAAGGCCTCTGCCATCTGGCTTCTCGCGCCGTTGTGAACACAGAGAAATAATACTTTGTTTTTAACCATGCGCTATCTTCTCATTAATTGCAGCAGGTTTCTTTATTACAGCATGACTCACCTGGTTTCTCACCATAAACGGTAATGCTGTAGATGCCTGTTCCGCTTTCTTTGAAATCTTTTATCTCATCAACCGTCAAGTAACTGGAAAAAATATCATCAGGTATTGTGATCAACTTTTCTTTTTGAAGAGAGATGTTTTCAAAATTCAACTCATGAATAAGGCTTAGGTATTCATCTTTTGCCATTGCACCTGCAACACAACCCGTATACATCTCTGCTGCCTGCAAAATTTTAATCGGCAACGCTCCGACCAGCACGATATCCGAGATTGAAAAATGGCCGCCAGGCTTTAGCACGCGATAAATTTCTAAAAAAGCTTTTCTCTTATCAGGAACCAGGTTCAAAACACAGTTGCTTACAATGACATCTGCCATATCAGAGCTGAGTGGCAAGCTTTCAATTTCTCCGAGCCGGAATTCTACATTGTTAAAACCAAATTTTTCAGCATTCACGCGGGCACGATCAATCATCGCTTCTGTCATATCAATACCGATAACTTTTCCGGTTTCGCCTGTCTCTGCTCTTGCAATAAAGCAATCATTACCAGCGCCTGAACCAAGATCAATAACCACATCACCTTTTTTAATTTTCGCAAATTGGGTAGGGAGCCCACAACCCAGGCCAAGGTCTGCGTCAGGAGTATAGCCCATCAAATTGCTATAATCCTCAGTCATAATATTAGAAACCTCAGTAGTGCAGCATGATGAGCCGCAGCACGATGAGAGATTCTGATCTTTTTCACTTAAGGCAATTTCGCTGTATTTTTCCTTTACCATTTTTTTGATGTCTTCTGCTGTTTCCATTTTTTTAAGTTGAAATGATTAATTATTAATCGTAATATTACGTTAACTAGGTAATTTTTTTTTCAACAACACCTTACATTTGAAACTGAAGTTTCCAATAATGATCCGAGATATTGACTCATTTGTCGCCATTCTTTTTCATCTATACAATAACAAGTTGTCACTCCCTCAATATCACCTTTTATAATGCCGGCGCCTTTTAATTCCTTCAAATGCTGTGATACCGTAGATTGAGATAACGGAAGCTCATTTACAATATCCCCGCAGATGCATGATTGCTTTTTAAGAAGCAATTGAATGATAGCCACCCTCGCAGGATGTGCCAGTGCCTTAGCATAT
>JACCZZ010000316.1 GCA_013695715.1 Chitinophagales bacterium
ATGTACATCGCTCTTGCAAAAAAGCAAAACGTTGATCTAAAAAAAATATCGGGTACGGTGCAAAATGACATCCTTAAAGAATATGCGGCCCGCGGCACTTTTATTTATCCGCCGAAACATTCAATGCGCTTAATTACCGACATCTTCGAATATTGCAGCAAAGAATTACCTGGTTGGAATACAATTTCTGTTTCAGGGTATCACATTCGTGAAGCGGGTTCTACTGCTGTGCAGGAGGTTGCTTTCACTTTATCAAATGGAAAATCTTATTTGAAGGCGGCCATTGACCGTGGGCTTGATATTAATGTTTTCGGAAGAAGAATTTCGTTCTTTTTCAATGCACACAACAACTTATTTGAAGAAGTGGCTAAGTTCAGGGCAGCTCGACGAATGTGGGCTAAAATTACAAAGGTGCTTGGTGCTACAGATCCCCGGGCACAGATGCTGCGATTTCATACGCAGACAGGGGGTTCCACCCTTACGGCGCAACAGCCTATGAATAATATTGTAAGAGTTACCATTCAGGCACTTGCTGCAGTTTTAGGAGGAACGCAGTCGCTGCATACGAATGGCTTTGATGAGGCATTAAGCTTGCCTACAGAAATCGCAGCAGGCCTTGCCCTGCGGACACAGCAGGTGATTGCTTTTGAAAGCAATGTTGCACAGACTGTTGATCCGCTGGGAGGTTCTTTTTTTATAGAGCAGCTTACAGACGAAGTAGAATCTAAAGCATGGGATTATATTGAGAAGATAGATGCGATGGGAGGTTCAATTCATGCAATCGAAGAGGGATTTATACAAGATGAAATTGCGAAAGCAGCTTATTCGTATCAACGGAGCATTGAGGATGAATCCAAAATAATTGTAGGGGTAAATAAATTTGTTCATGAGGAAGAAAAGCAATCAGCGTTGTTTAAGGTAGGGGATGAAATACGCCAGCTGCAAATAGATAAATTAAAAAAACTAAGGCTATGGCGTAATCAGGCCGCTGTAGATGATGCACTTAAAAAAATTGAGCTTGCCGCAAGTTCCAATGATAATGTTATGCCCTATGTAATCAACGCGGTTGAGCAATATGCTACACTTGGCGAAATTGCCGATTTGTTACGAAAGATATATGGTGAATACAAGGCTTAAATCCCTGATAAGATTAAATGATTTTCTAATTGTAATTACAACCATTGAATATTGAAGATAGTTATTCTGATGAAGAAATTTTAACAGCGTTCGAAGATACTTCGAAGCGGGAGCTTGCATTTAACTGGCTCGTTCAACGTGATCAGAAAAAAATTTATTGGTTCATCCGCAGAATGGTAATTGATCATGAAGATACAAATGACCTGGTGCAGGAAGTCTTCATCAAGGTTTGGAACAACCTTTCAACCTTCCGGGGAGAATCAAGGCTCATCTACTGGATATACAGAATAGCTACCAACCTAACACTTACATTTCTTGACAAGAAAAAACGAAAGTCATGGATACCTCTCTTGCAGGTTGAAGATGAGTTGTTGAATAAGTTGCAGTCGGGAAAATATATTAATGGAGACGCCATTCAGATCAAATTACAGGAGGCCATTCTCACCTTGCCACAGAAACAACGAGTGGTTTTTCAGCTCAGGTATTACGATGAAATACCTTACCAGGAATTATCTGTTATGCTAAGCACATCTGTGGGTGCATTAAAAGCAAGCTACCATCATGCCGCAAAAAAGATTGAGAAATACATGATCGATCATCAATAAAAGAAATCTCAAATTAAACCTGGTGTTTAAAATTCCGTCATTCATGTTAATAACAACCTCTTTGCCTGCTTGTTTTAAGGATTAAAACTTTTCATCAAAGAATTGCCTTGCCGCAAAAAACTTCACAGAAACAGCCTATGGATACGGACAGCCAGGATGAATTGAAAGATATTTCGCCGTTTCTCTATTCATCAAAAATTCAACATCCTTTTTTTGTTGATGAATATTATTTTAATCAGCTGCAGCAAAATCTAATGAACAGGCTGGAAGAGGAACAGAAATCATTGCTGGAACATATCATCCCTGCAAAGCAGCATGTGTTTGATGTTCCAGAAGATTATTTCCAAAAATTGCCTGAAAACCTCTTGATGAGAGTTCAAAGCAACAATCATCAGCCTTCACGTGGCATAAAACGAGAAATAGTTCTTGAAAAAGTGTGGTTAGCCGCAGCTTCTATCGTCATTCTAATTGGTTTAACATTTGGATTATTAATGCGGCAACCACATTTTAACTCAACGGAGAATCAATCTTTTATTCTTGCCTCAGCCGAATATTCCATGCTTGAGAATGCATCTGAAATTGATGAAGGTACTATCATTGCATTTTTGAATCAGGAAATGCAGGAGCAGAAAGGGATTGTACAAAATCAAGACGATCAAAATGGAACAGAGACTGAAAACCTTTTGTTAGAGGCGATCGATATAGATCCTGAACTTGCGGAATTGGCAAATGAGTTATCATTGTGAAATGAAACTTGATAAGATGAAAGTTCAGAATTGTTTCTTATTCCTGTTCCTGCTTACAGGTGCTGACTTATTTGCTCAAACTACTTCCACAACTCAGAGGGAAAACATTGAGGCACAGCGCATCGGTTTTATTACTAAAGAATTGCAGCTGACTTCCGAGGAAGCTGAGGATTTTTGGCCCATCTATAATAGATATCGCTCAGAGCTTACTGCCATGCGCAAGGGACGATTTGCGGGGCTTATGGCAAATAAGGAAAAATTTAATGCGCTTTCTGAGGAAGAGATGAGTAAAGTTATAGATAATGAATTTGATTTCCGACAAAAAGAGCTGGATCTTACAAGGCGCTACAATGCTGAGTTTAAAAAAGTATTGCCGATAAAAAAGGTGGCAAGGCTTTACAGAGCAGAGCAGCTGTTCAAAATCTATTTACTGAAAGATAATAGGGAGGAGAAATCTGGAAATCTGCCAGCCCACTAAACTAAATCAGGTTTCCCTTTTTTTAGCTACCTTAGCATCATTAAATCTTTCAACATGGAACCCATCTTTTTAATAAGCATGCCTGGCGGAAGTGAATGGATCCTCATCTTTCTTGCAGTACTCTTACTGTTTGGAGGAAAAAAAATTCCTGAACTAATGCGCGGCATCGGTAAAGGGGTTCGTGAATTTAATAGTGCCAAAGCAAATGTTCAGCAGGAAATGGAAGAAGGAATGAAGGAACCTGAAAAAACTGAGGTTCCTAAAAATAGCTGAGCCTATGCTTCCCCTTAAATGAGGCAATGCAATGGCATAATCTATAGAACAAAACATCAATACCTTAATTGGTAGTTCTATCCTGATTTTACAAAACATAAACGTTGGTACCTTCTTAATGAAATAAAATTAAATGCCGAAGATATTCCCGATCAATAGTATTACTGCAGCATTTCTCTTCGCCATTGGCTGCGGTGTTTTTCAAAATAATTATTTATATGCTCAGTTTCCCTCCTGGATTCCCAATCAGGAGCAGGTACTTCCTAATCAATTCCAGAGTAACGATTCGCTTAATGAAGTAGAAAATGAGCTTACAGATATAGATAGCCTTCAGGAACAAAAGGTCTCATTTGCAGATGTTGATGTTCCAACTTATGAAGACTCTATTTACCGCTCACGCCTTGCGGCAATTGTTACACCAGTGGAGTTGACCTATAACGATCAAGTTAAGAAATACATTGATCTGTATGTGCTGAACAGGAGAGACCAGGTATCGCGTATGCTCGGGCTTAGTAAAATCTATTTTCCCATATTCGATCAGATATTTTCAGAATATGGTGTCCCTGCGGAAATGAAATATCTCGCAATCATAGAATCTGCATTAAACCCTCAGGCTGTTTCCAGAATGGGAGCTACTGGCATCTGGCAATTTATGTTTGCTACCGCGAAGGTTTACGGTCTTACTATAAACTCCTATGTAGATGAAAGAAAAGATATCATCAGATCAACTGATGGTGCTGCGAGATACCTAAAGAATATGTATGATGTGTATGGAGATTGGCTGCTGGCACTTGCTTCGTATAATTGTGGACCCGGAAACGTAAATCGTGCAATCACCCTTTCAGGAGGTAAAACCTTCTGGGAGATCCGCGACTTTCTGCCAAGAGAAACGCGCAACTATGTGCCAGCCTTTATTGCAGCCACCTACGTTATGAATTATTATGAGCTTCATGATCTCTACCCCGAATTTCCAACATTCAGCTTTGATACCATCACCACCGTAGATATTGGTGACAAGATGTCTAGTGAGCAGATAGCAAAATTTACCGGCCTGAGTATGGAGGAGTTCAAGTTCCTCAATCCCGGCCTAAAA
The DNA here is from genome assembly GCA_013695715.1 of Chitinophagales bacterium. GTDB lineage: Bacteria > Bacteroidota > Bacteroidia > Chitinophagales > UBA10324 > JACCZZ01. The sequence goes on from JACCZZ010000316.1 coordinate 4,333, forward strand.
TGCAGCGTGATTCCTGGCGGATCTGTTTGCACCTACGCCTGCAAACTACCTGGTAACAGAATTTCCCTCTTCGATGAAAAGAAAGATTCCATCATCTTGCTTTCAAAAAATGCTAAAAATACCTATTACGGCGGTTTTGCTTCGGGAGCTAAAGCAAAAACAACCCACATAGTTAGGCAAGGAGAAAGCCTTGGAAAAATAGCAGCAAAATATCATGTTACAGTTACACAATTAAAAGGTTGGAATAATCTGCATAGTTCTACGATACGAACCGGTCAAAAGCTTAAAATTTCTACTTACCAGAATTCAGCTACAGCAAGTCATGATGTGCATCCAAAAGAAACTACACCTTTACAAAAAACACAGGAAAACGCTACCACCACCAAAGGCTATGTGTTTTATAAAGCAAGAAATGGCGACACCCTATGGGAAATTGCTCAACGGCATGGAACAACAGTATCTAACATACGTAAGCTGAATGGAGCAGCAAAATGCAATTACCTGAAGGCGGGTACCGTTTTAAAGCTAAGCTCTAAAGGGTAATTAAAGGGAACCTGATATATATCTATCTGCTCAGTAATAAAAATTAAAGAGGCTGTTCAGGTCTAAAAAATAAGTGTAATTTTGGCGGCATTCTTTTTATCACCCGATGCATGAAGTTGCTGAGACTTCGGCCATCACTTCGCATTCAACACTATTTTTGGCTACTCAGGAAACACAACCGCAGGCTATACTGATTGAAGATATGGAACAGACAAAAGCTGTTTCACTTTCATATATTTTTATCACGTTTTTAAAAGCAGGCTGTCTTGGGTTTGGAGGCTTTATGTCCCTTATTTCTGTAGTCGAGAGCATGATTGTAAAAAAGCGACAATTACTTACCGCAGAAGAAATGCTAGATGGAATTTCTCTTGCAAGTCTTCTTCCTGGTCCTCAGGCTGTGAACGTTGTCGCTTATACAGGCAATAAATTAAAGGGAACTTCCGGCGCAATCGCGGCTTCAATTGCAGTGGTGCTGCCATCTTTTTTGTTGATGACACTGCTTAGTTATCTATATGGAAAATATGGAGATATTCCGGAAGTTAAAAGATTCTTTAGCGGATTTGTTCCTGCTGTTGCAGCAGTAATCATCAGTGTTGCATATCGCATGGCAAAGCAAAATGTAAAAGGCCGCATAGAGGTGGTATTGGTACTGCTTGCTATTGCAGGGTTAATTCTTATCCCAAAGGAATTTAGACTTTACATTACTTTTTTACTGGTAATTCTTTTTGGACTAATTGGGTATTTTTTCTTTCTCGACAGAAAGGCCCTCAGCATGGCTCCAAAGATTGCAAGACCTAAGTTTCCTATTATTACCACTGGTAGTGCACTGCTTATGGTTGCTCTGCTAATTATCGGGCTTTATCTTCCCGTTAATGACCCTAAAACGCTCTTCAACCTTGTAAAGACATTTTCTGGACTGAGTGTGATGCTCTTCGGAGGAGGATATGTCATCATCCCCATAATGCAGCATCATGTAGTAGAGGTTTTTCAATGGTTAACACATCAGGCATTTAAGGACGGAATCGCATTCAGCCAGGTGATGCCAGGCCCAATTCTTATAGCCTCGGCTTTCATTGGGTTTCAGGTAAAAGGGTTTATAGGTGCTTTGTTATCTACCATAGCTATATTTACCCCCCCTGCCATATTGATGGTAATTGCTTCGAAGGCAATGGAATATTTTAAAAAATCAATAACGGCAAAAGCCATTATGCGAGGCATTAGGTGTGGGGTGATTGGAATGATTTTTTTTGCAGCCTGGGAATTGGCTAAAATGGCAGATTATTCCTCGGTTTCGGCTATTTGGCCTTCATTACTTATTTTTAGCGCCGCGTTGTTTGCGTTAATTAAATATAATGTTGATGTAGTTTACATCATACCCACGGCTGGATTAATTGGTTATTTTCTTTACCCTTAAAATAGATGATAAATAGTAGAGCATGCAAGCACTTTTCCTCGTAGGTGAACAACGGTCGGGCTCCAATCTGCTGCGCCTGATGATTTCAAATTCACATGAAATAGCGGCGCCCCACCCCCCTCATATTTTACAGCGTGTTGATCAGTGCTTCCCAGTTCATAAGATTCTTGATGAAGATAAGTTTAACCAAATGGTTGAGATTGTCTGCCGGTTTGTAGAAACAAATCCGGTACCGTGGCTAAACACAACGCTTGATCGTACTGAAATTAAACGGCGCTCCCGCCAAAAACATGTAATTGCTATATATGGCGCTGTAATGGATATTTATGGTGAATCCAATGGTGCCCAGGCATGGATGTGTAAAAGCATGCAGAATATCCGCTGGGCGGAGCACTTGAACACTTATTTTCAAAATAATAAATACATCTACCTTCATCGCGATGGAAGGGATGTAGCATTGTCATTTACAAAAGCAGTGATTGGCGATAAACATGTATACTGTATTGCCAAACAATGGGCAGCACTACAAAGACTTTGTCTCGATGCAAGAGCTAAACTTACCACCGATAGGTACTTTACCGTCTCATACACCGAGCTAACGGAGGAAACAGAGAGTACTCTTAGAAATTTATGTGCGTTTCTTGGTATTGAATTTAAACAAGAGATGATGGAGTTTTATTCAAGCGAAGAGGCAAAGAACACTGCTGTTGCGAGTTCACTTTGGGAAAATGTAACTAAACCCATCATGCATCATAACTACAATAAGTTTCTTAAAGAACTTACTGAAGAACAGGTGCGCATAATAGAATCCGTTGCCGGCAATGAGCTTGATGAGTTAGGCTATGAGCGTGTATTCGTTAAGAAGGGAGAGGAAATGGAATTTACCCGCGACCAAATTGCAGAATACCTGATAGAAAATGAAAGGCTGAAAAAAGAACAAGCTGAAAAGACAGATCCTGAGGATTCTGAAAAAAGGAGGCGCCAGGAAGAGGTGCTCGCTGAGCTTAAGCAGGTTGTAAAAGAATGGTCAAAAGAAAAGGTATTTTCTTGATCGATCGTGGATAGTAAAAGAAAAGAATGACTTTATTGTTTTTAAAGCGTTTCAGACTGCAATAGAATAATATTCTTCCATTTCCAGAAACACCAGTTCTATTTCATCTGCATCTTCCAGGCGTACCAGCCGATCGCGAAATTCCTTCACGTTAGGTAACCCTTTGAAATAGCTTGAATAATGTTTCCGCATCTCAAGAATGCCGAGGCGTCCTTCTTTCCATTTAATTGATTTGGCTAAATGGGTGCGTGAGACATGAAGACGCTCTTCTATTGCGGGTGAAGGAAGATGTTCGCCTGTGTAAAGAAAATGTTTTACTTCATTAAAGAACCAGGGATTTCCAATGGCGGCCCGTCCTATCATTACTCCATCAACTCCATAGTTATCATAAATGAATTTTACTTTCTCGGGCGTTGTGATGTCTCCGTTTAAAAAAATTGGTATGCGCATGCGCGGATTATTCTTAACTGCCGCAATAGGCTCCCAGCGGGCACTGCCTTTATACATCTGTGCGCGAGTACGACCGTGAATGCTTAAGGCGGCAATTCCTATGTCCTGCAACCTTTCAGCAACTTCAAAAATGTTTACGGAATCTTCATCCCAGCCCAGCCTGGTCTTCACTGTTACGGGCAATGTGGCTCGTTTCACAATTTCAGCAGTCATCTTCACCATCTTCGGCACATCTTTCAAAATGCCCGCACCAGCACCCCGGCATGCAACACCTTTTACAGGGCAACCAAAGTTAATATCGATCAGATCGGGGCCTGCTTCTTCTATGATATCTACACAGTTTACCATCGTATCTATTTCACCCCCGAAAAATTGAATGCCTATTGGCCGCTCCTCTTCATAGATATCGAGCTTCTGTACACTTTTTTTAGCATTACGTATAAGGCCCTCAGAAGAAATGAACTCGGTGTACATGAGATCAGCGCCATTTAATTTGCACACAGCCCGAAAGGGTGGATCGCTGACGTCTTCCATCGGGGCAAGAAGCAAGGGAAAATCACCTAATTCTATTGTTCCAATTCTTACCATTTGATTGTTCAGGAGGAGGAGCTGATGATCAGGCTCGTGAAATATATGTGGAAGATGAACTCATTAATCATGATCAAAATTACGACTTTTGCCCGCATGACGCGCGGACGTTTTCTCATGGATGGAATGCATCCCTTCATTCAACTGCTATATCTTACAGTGATGAGCATCACTTTTTTCTCGCTGTTTACATTGTTAGGAATGTACCTGGTAAAACCATTGTTCGGCATCACTACCATCGATGTGGTCACTCAGAATGCCTTAACCAATCCTGAGGCTGTCGCCTTAAATCCTAACCAGGTAAATGCTCTTAAACTTCTTCAATTCATGGCTTCTATTGGAGCATTTTTAATACCTGCAATTCTTTTTGCCTTTATGAAATTCCCAGGTGGCGATTTTCTAAGGCTGAATACGCGCCTCCGGCTGCCACTGATATTGCTTGCAATAATCATCTTTTCTATAGTTGCGCCTTTTATAAGCTTTACTTATGAACTGAATCAGGGATTGAATCTGCCGGGCGGATTCAATGAGCTGGAAAAAGTGATGAGAGATGCTGAAGATGCGGCGGAAAAGCTGACAAGCTTATTTTTAAAAATGCCTGTACCATCAGATCTGTTCATAAATGTCATCCTGATTGCTATACTTCCAGCCATTAGTGAGGAATTACTTTTTCGTGGATGCATTCAGCAGGTGATGAAGGAGTGGTGGAAAAACATTCATGTAGCCATATGGGTCACGGCAGTTGTTTTCAGCTTCATACATTTTGAATTTTATGGATTTCTGCCACGGCTTCTCTTAGGTGCGCTCCTGGGATATTTATTTTATTGGAGTGGAAATTTATGGGTGCCTATCATCGCCCATGCCCTGAATAATGGTGGCCAGGTGGTGTTAGCTTATCTCCATGAGCATGGAGTGATTCAGTTTGATATTATGGCTGATGAATCGCTGCCAGCCTATATCATTGTGATTTCAACATTGGCTGCCATTGCATTTCTATTTCTTTTTAGGCGCATCAGTGATCAGCGAAAATTTA
>JACCZZ010000323.1 GCA_013695715.1 Chitinophagales bacterium
CATACCATCATACCATGTTTGAAATGCTTGGCAATTGGTCGTTTGCTGATTATTTTAAGAAGGATGCAATTGCCTGGGCGTGGGAACTGCTCACGGAAATATTTAAGATTCCGGTTGATCGTTTATATGTAACAATTTTTGAAGGCGATGAAAATGAAAAGTTGACTGAAGACAAAGAAGCACTTGATTTCTGGAAAACCTGGATACCAGAAGATCGGATTATTCGTGGTAACAAAAAAGATAACTTCTGGGAAATGGGAGAGACAGGACCATGTGGTCCCTGTTCAGAAATTCATGTAGACAACAGAACAGATGAGGAAAGAAAAATGGTTGATGGAAAACTTTTAGTAAATATTGGAGATCCGCAGGTAATAGAAATCTGGAACCTGGTATTCATTCAATTTAATCGCTCTTCTGATGGATTACTTCTACCATTGCCCGCAAAGCACGTCGATACGGGAATGGGCTTTGAGCGTCTTACACGTGTGCTTCAAAATAAAACTTCAAACTATGATACTGATATCTTTCAGCCGCTCATCGAATTCTTAGAGAAGAGAGCGGGAATAAAATATAATGAAGTTGAAAAAACGGATATAGCCATGCGCGTAATAGCAGATCATATAAGGGCTATTGGATTTACAATGGCCGATGGCCAGCTTCCGTCAAACACAGGAGCAGGATACGTCATCCGTCGCATTTTACGCCGGGCTGTTCGCTATTATTATAGCTTCCTGAACTTGCAATCGCCTGTATTGTTTGAAATGATTCCGATTCTTGCCGAGGAGTTCGGAGATATCTTTCCTGAAATAAGACAGCAACAAAATTTTATTTCGCGGGTTGTGGAAGAAGAAGAATCTTCATTTCTTAAAACATTAGAGTCCGGATTAAAAAAACTTGCAGCTCTTGAAGAGAAAGGTTCTGTTCGTCAGATAATAAGTGGGAAAATAGCATTTGATCTCTATGATACTTATGGCTTCCCGTTAGACCTTACCAAACTTATTGCCTATGAAAAAGGGTGGAGCGTAGATGAAGCGGGGTTTCATGAGGAGATGGAGAAACAGAAAAAACGTTCGCGTGAAGCAGCAACTGTTGAAACCGCAGACTGGGTCACTGTGAATGAGACGAAAAAGATTGATTTCGTTGGATATGATACCCTTGAAGCTAAAGGACGGGTGTTGAAATATCGAAAACAGAAAACAAGGGATAAGGAAATATTACAACTGGTGCTTGACCGTACACCATTTTATGCTGAGAGCGGCGGGCAAGTGGGAGATAAGGGTATGATAGAGATCAACGACCAGCAAATAGAGGTGATTGATACTAAAAAGGAAAATGAATTAATCATTCACTTTTTGAATTGTTTTCCTGAATCTTTTGAAGGCGAAGTAACGGCAAAGGTCAATGAATCGCTGCGGAATGAAACCATGAGCAACCATACTTCAACGCACCTGCTGCATGCTGCATTGAGAAAAATACTCGGAACCCATGTGCAGCAGAAGGGTTCACTGGTTGCACCAGATTATCTACGATTCGATTTTTCTCATTTCTCTAAACTTACTAAAGAAGAACTCTTAAAGATCGAGCAGATAGTAAATGAGAAAATAAGAGAAAATATTTTACGCGATGTGCAGACCATGCCACTTAACAAAGCTATGGAATGTGGTGCTATGGCTTTATTCGGTGAAAAATATGGAAATGATGTGCGCGTAGTTACGTTCGACAAAAATTTCTCTAAAGAATTATGCGGTGGCACTCATGTGCCTTCAACAGGAATGATTGGCTCTTTTAAAATAATTTCTGAAAGCGGCATCGCTGCCGGAGTGCGCAGAATTGAAGCCGTCAGCGGCAAGGCTGCTGAGAAATTGATAGGGCATACTTTTGAGCGAATAGAAAACCTTGGAGCTCTTCTTGGAAATACAAAGGATATTGAAAACGCAATTCATCATCTGCAAGAAGAGAACGTACAATTAAACAAGCAATTAGAAAAACTTACTGCAATACATCTGAATGAATTAAAAAAAGAGCTCAGATTGAAAATGGAGCAAGTTAATGGGTTGAATTTTATTGGAGCTGCAAGCGAGCTGAATTCTGCTGACACATTGAAGAAATTGGCTTATGAACTTAGGAATGGAATCAAAAACTTTGTTGGTGTTCTTGGAACATCTGTAGAGGGAAAGGCTCATCTATGCATTATCATTTCAGACGACCTGATTAAAGAAAGAGCACTTGATGCCGGTAAAATGATTCGGATAATCAGCAAAGAGATAAATGGAAGTGGAGGCGGACAAAAATTTTTCGCCAGTGCCGGCGGGAGTAACCCAGATGGAATTTTAAAAGCAATAGAGTCTGCTCGCGAACTTTTAAAATCTGGTTGAGGGTGGTTGCTATTACTGGAGTATTACTGTTTTAATCCTGCAAAGCTCATCTTCGTATTGCTATAAAATTGCGGAGGCTCGTATGAACCACTGATGGCGCCCGAAAACAGGTATAAGCTATCATTCCGGAAATCTCCTTCTATGTTCCTGTTATAATCATTAAATTCAAAATAACCTGTGTCATTTACTTCAACAGCTTCTATCTCTGTTTCCCCATGGATGGTAATTTTATTTTCACCTGCATCTATAACAATAACTGAATAAGCATATGAGGTGTCATATTTATAAACACCTGTTGAATCAACTCCTGAAACATCGAGGGTTACCATGCCGTTGTAAGTGCCCCCATAATGTGCTGCGGAATCAGTTGCAGGATTGCCACTCGATGGAATAGGTACCGGGGCATCTTTTTTACAGGCTGTAGTAAAACCAAAAAGAAAAATTAGCGCAAACAGGTTTCTCATGGTGATTCTTAGGAGTAGCAAAGATAGATCATTTAAGTTGAAGAAGTTAAATTCACATCGCGAATGATGCCCCTAACACACCTTTACCATATAAGCATTTCTTATCTTTGCATTTACAATCAATTCCAAAGGGCTTTTCAAACATTTCTTTACACCATTCATAATTCAAGTTCAAACCAATTAATTAATCTTGCTAAGGATAATTCCTGATAATATAATGAAAACACTTTTTTTGCTTTTTAGCGCCATCATCTTTTTTTCATGTCAGTCAACCTCAAAGCCTGGTTTAACAGTAAAGGGACAATTGAAAAATCAGCCGGCAGGTACAAAGGTTTATCTTGAAGAACTTACCTATTCAACTCGTAATGCTCTGGATTCTGCAGAACTTGATTCAAGAGGAAATTTCAAAATAGAGGAAATTATTCTCAAAAATGGACTTTATCAATTACGCATGGGGTCAGCAAATGGAATATTTCTCGTTTTGGATGAAAAAAATTCTAATGTTGAACTAACTGCTGACACCTCTGACATTACTAATTATACTTATAAGGTAAAGGGTTCTGCGCCAAGTGAACAGCTGCGAAAATTCATAGTGCAGACAAAAACTTATGGTGAGGCTTTCGGGAGGGCCATGGCCACCTATAAACAGAATGTGAATGCGGAAACCCCCGATTCAATTGTGAAAAAATATGAAAATGAATTGGCAGTTGCTGACAGCACCTTCAGGTTGTATGCAAAAAATGTTGCCGACACAGCATCTAATCCTATACTAGCAATTTTTGCGATAAGTAATTTAGATTATGAACGTGACAGTGAAACTTATGATAAGCTTGCAGCGCGAATGAAGGTGCAGCAGACGTCAATTCCTTTTGTGCAGAGTTACGTGCAAATGGTAGATGATCAGAAAAGCAGGTCTCAGCAAAATGAGATGGGTGCAAAATTTCAAACCGGTGCTGCTGTGCCTGACATAGAATTGCAAGACATAAATGGTAACATCAGGAAACTTTCTTCCTTGCATGGCAGCGTGGTGCTCTTGGATTTCTGGGCTTCGTGGTGTGGCCCATGCCGTCGCGAAAACCCGACGGTGGTGAAAGCTTACCAATCCTTCAAAGACAAGGGCTTTACGGTTTTCAGCGTTTCTCTTGATACCAATAAAGATAAATGGATTGATGGCATTAAGAAGGATCAATTGATGTGGCCCGACCATGTAAGTGATCTTCAGGGATGGAAATCATCTGTTTGCGAAACGTTCGGTGTACGCGCTATTCCACAGAATTATTTGCTCGATAAAGAAGGAAAGATCATTGCCTCAAACTTGCGTGGCGAAGAGCTGATTAAAACACTGGAAGGTATTTTTCAATAGTTGAATTAGACTGTCCCATCACATGGCGATTGCTCCGGGAATATTCGGATTTGCCGGATTAACAATAAGTTTGAGCTGTGCCGGACGAAAGACTAAATCCATTTCTTCAATGGGCACAGCACCAAGCAATGGCTGATTACCTAAAACCAACGCTCTCGTCAGGCACATCCGGTTTGCAAAATCAATCCTAAGGGGACCTACATACGCACAAAGCTGCTTAGATACATCAGCAATGGTAACTTCTCTTTTTTCAAACTCCTGCAATTCTAACTGAATGGCTATGTGCTCCAGAATACAAAGGAATAGTGAACCTGTGTCTACAAGCGACCTGGTGGTAACGGGCTGCAGGTGGGGTTTTGCTGGATTGGATATGGTTATATCTGTATAGATTACACTCCTAAAAAACGTTTAAAAAAATACGTCTGAAAAAGGAATTAAGGAAAAGATGATGATTAAGAATTTCAACTATCAAATTACTTTCAATGCTTTCACTTAGCTTCAAACTTATGCGGCGAAAGAGCTATATAAAACCTTGGAAATATTTTTTATTAGACTCAACATAGATAAGAATTGACGAATCATTGCGTTTGCATGAAGGCCAATGCTGCTGCTTTCCTTCGTATGACTTCCTGTAATTCTAATATTATTAACGCATAAACAACAGTTCTCTGTACTTTGGCAATGGCCACAGCTTATCATCTATTATAAGTTCAAGCTTATCGGTGTGATATCGTATCTCTTCGAAGGAGGGTTTCACTAAATCACAATAAGCAATTGCCCGTTCTCTGATGTCTTCAATGTGATTGGCAACTTTCCTTGCTTCAGTCATCTCGTTAACTAATTTCACAATAGTATTAACATGCCCGCTAATTTCCGCAACCAAGACTCTTTGTGATTCACTAAGGCTGACATTTAAACCGATTTCATCATGGCCACGAATGTTATTGATCAATTCATTCTCGTATTGTATGGCAACGGGAACAATCTGGTTCATCACCAGCTCGCCAATAATGCGACTTTCAATCTGAACAATCTTTATATATTTTTCCAGTTCA
>JACCZZ010000329.1 GCA_013695715.1 Chitinophagales bacterium
ATATGCCACTCGAATTATCTAAATGACATTCCACATAGAGGTCGTAATCACCCGGGTTGGCGAGGTTCGTAATAGCCTCATTTCTTGCACTTATATGTGTAGCAATAATCCAGTCACTGCATGTAAAAGGTAATGAGACCTGCACAGAATAAATGTATTGTTCATAGCCAGTGTAATTACCGCCGAGACACTGACTATTGAGGTCAGGGCAAAGGCCTGCAAGATGCGATATTGAATCAGATCCATAGGTTGAAAATACCAGGTCAGCATTAAAGGTCTGAGCGTAGCCACACGATGCTGATGAAATATCAATAGGCAGTGATGTGGGGGCATCTATACCATTGCAATCACGATAGAACGTAGCGTAAAAAAGATACTGATTGTTGCCTGTGCATATGTAACTTAAATCCATCCCTGCCGCATGTGTAGCAGAAGCAGTGTTTATTTGCATGAAGGCGAGAAGAGCGATCGTAAGGCATTGTATGAATTTTTTCATCATGCAGGAAGATTAAATAGGAAGTATAGCGAATCAGAAAATCCTTTTGGTAGCTGAAAGATAAAGATTTTTAAAGAGTTTGAAGATTTGAATTTGTAGCCAAAGTGCTTAGGTGCTTTTAAATACATCATTTATGCTTCCGCAGATGAATAAATGTTGGCACAACAGTGTGAAATAATGTTTATGGTACTAACCATTTAAGACTTCACGATTATTTTTGCCATCTAATTAGTTAGGTGCAGTTCATTACAAATGCATTATCATAATAAAACTACATGTCTCTTATCATCTCAGTTCATGCAAGGCAAGTGCTTGATTCCAGAGGGAATCCAACGATTGAAGCAGAAGTAACCACGGAGAGTGGAATTCAGGGTAGTGCTGCAGTACCCTCTGGTGCTTCCACAGGCAAACATGAAGCCGTTGAGCTACGTGATGGAGACAAAACGAAATACCAGGGTAAGGGTGTGCTGAAGGCAGTAGAAAATGTAAACGATGATATAGAAAAGGAATTAATTGGGGTTAGTGTATTTGATCAAATGGTGATTGATACAATTATGAACCAGGCAGATGGCACCGCAAACAAATCTAAACTTGGCGCCAATGCAATATTGGCGGTTTCTCTCGCCGCAGCGCATGCTGCTGCTAATGAACTCGGCCTCCCGCTATACCGGTATGTCGGCGGCGTAAATGCACATGTGATGCCTGTGCCGATGATGAATATATTAAATGGAGGAGCACATGCAGATAATAAAATAGATTTTCAGGAATTTATGGTTATGCCTTTTGGAGCCGGTAGTTTCAGTGAGGCTTTACGAATGGGAGTGGAAGTATTTCATCAGTTAAAAAGCGTACTAAAGAAAAAAGGATACTCTACAAATGTTGGTGATGAGGGGGGCTTCGCACCCAACCTTCAATCTAACGAAGAGGCAATTGAAACTGTGCTTAAGGCAATTGAGGAGGCTGGTTATTCCCCGGGAAAAGACATTTGGATTGCAATGGATGCGGCCGTTTCAGAAATGTGGGATGAAGAGGAAAAAAAATATGTATTTCATAAATCGAATCGGGAAGCATTCAGCTCTGATGAAATGATTAACTACTGGCATACCTGGGTAAAGAAATATCCTATCATTTCACTTGAAGATGGATTGGCAGAAGATGATTGGACAGGATGGGAGAAATTGACAGCAACTATTGGCAAGCAGGTACAGTTAGTAGGTGATGATCTTTTCGTAACAAATGTTAAGCGGCTGAAACAAGGCATAGAAAAAAATGTAGCGAATTCCATACTGATAAAAGTAAACCAGATCGGATCGCTCACTGAAACCATCAGCGCTGTAGATCTTGCCCATCGTAACGCCTACTCCAGCGTGATGAGTCATCGGTCAGGAGAGACAGAGGATACAACCATTGCTGACCTTGCCGTGGCCTTAAACTGCGGGCAGATAAAAACAGGTTCTGCATCCCGGTCAGATAGGGTGGCAAAATACAATCAGTTGCTGCGTATAGAAGAACAGTTAGGAAAGAATGCATATTTTCCTGGTAAGGATTTTAAATTTATCTCACCTTAAGAATTGTTATCGCCAATTCTTCGGGTCACTGCTAATTAAAAGTGATTGCAAGAAATTAACTTTGATAAATAAATAATGGAAACAAGAAAAGAACATTGGGAAAAACTTTATTCAACGAAGCAACCCAATGAAGTAAGTTGGACACAGGAACTTCCAAAAACGTCTTTGGACTTTGTGCATAGTTTCAATTTACCAAAGACATCAAACATTATTGACATTGGCGGAGGCGACAGCAAATTGGTTGACTATCTTCTTGATGAAGGATTTCAAAACATTTCCGTGCTTGACATTTCAGAAAAAGCAATTGAACGGGCAAAGAAACGACTTAGTTACAGAGCAATGAAAGTAAACTGGATTGTAAGCGATGTAACCGAGTTTCATCCTCCCACTACTTACGATTGTTGGCACGACAGAGCAACATTTCACTTTCTCACAAGTGCAGACGACATTAATACATATTTAACAACTGCACGACAAGCTGTAAAAGGTTTTATGACCATTGCAACTTTTTCAGACAAGGGACCAAAGAAGTGCAGTATGCTTGATGTTCACCAATACACCGAAAAAGAATTACAACAACAACTTCAAAACGGTTTTGAAAAACTAAAGTGTGTAACGGAAGACCACAAAACACCATTCAACACGACACAGAACTTTTTGTTTTGTAGTTTCAAACGAAGTGAACTGCATCATTGAAACGACACGACTCGGACGAACAGTATACTATGCCGATAACATAAGATTAAAAGAAATAATTTTTTTAAAGGCTTGGTTCGGTTATCAAAGAGTTGTGTGCTTCTATCAAACAGCTCAGCATGCATTATGAACTCAGATTCAAAATATAACTTACGAGGGGTATCATCATCAAAAGAGGATGTTCATAGCGCCATTATAGGTTTGGACAAAGGACTATTCCCAAATGCATTCTGCAAGATCTATCCCGACTATTTTTCAGGTGAGCCTGATTATTGTTCTATTGTTCATGCAGACGGCGCTGGTTCTAAATCATCCCTTGCTTATTTATATTGGAAAGAAACTGGTGATCTTTCTGTGTGGAAAGGGATCGCTCAGGATGCTATTGTGATGAATACCGATGATTTAATCTGTGCCGGCTCAACAGGACCGTTCTTATTTTCCTCTATCATAAACCGCAATAAGCATCTTATACCTGCTGAAGTGCTCTCTGAAATCATCTCAGGAAGTGCAGAATTCATGCAGCAGATGAAAGAGTATGGAATTGAAATTCATTACATGGGAGGTGAAACTGCCGATCTTGGCGATGTGGTGAAAACGATTACAGTAGATTCAACGATCAGTTGCAGAATGCGGAGGGATCATGTAGTTGCCAATAACATTCAGCCTGATGATGTTATAATTGGATTTTCTTCATCTGGAAAAGCGGAATATGAAAAAACTTATAACAGTGGAATAGGAAGCAACGGATTCACTGCTGCGCGCCATGATGTACTCAATCATGAATATTTTTCTAAATACCCTGAAACTTTTGACTCAACTACTGCAGAGGATCTGATATACAGTGGATCTAAAAAGGTTTCGGATATTTTTGCAGAGGCACCATTAAACACAGGGAAGTTGTTGCTTTCACCAACTCGCACCTATTTGCCGGTAATGAAAACAATTCTTAAAAAATTTTATGATTGTATTCATGGCATCATTCATTGCAGTGGGGGTGGACAAAAAAAGGTGATGCATTATGTTGACAAATTGCACATCATCAAAAACAATTTGTTTACAGCACCACCAGTTTTTAAGTTGATTCAGCAGGAATCAGGTGCTCCGTGGAAGGAGATGTTTACAGTTTTTAATATGGGCCACCGTCTTGAAATCTATACTGAAGAGAAGAATGCGGCTGCTATAATCTATATAGCAAACAACCTTGGTGTAGATGCCCGCATTATTGGCTATTGCATTGCAGATGATAAAAAGAAGCTGACTATTGAATCGGAATTTGGCACATTTGAGTATTGACATTACGAATTTTTTCTCAAATAGAAAAGCATACAGGTAAATAGAATCAAAGTGCCTGTTTTTCTTCGCACCACATTTCACCAAACAACCTGTACCTTCGCCGCCAATCTTATCCTTATTTAATCAAATAAATTAATGCAATCTTTTTCAGACCTCGGGCTTTCACAGCCAATCTTAGAGGCCATCGAAACTCTTGGTTTTGTTACTCCGACCCCAATTCAAGAAAAAACAATTCCTGTCTTACTTGCAAATAACAGAGATCTTATTGCTCTTGCACAAACGGGTACGGGGAAAACAGCGGCATTTGGAATGCCCTTGATTCAGTTAATAGACAGCAATGCATCGCATACACAGGTGCTCATACTCGCCCCTACACGCGAATTGTGCATGCAGATTACGAGTGATATAAAAAGCT